>NZ_CDWWXA010000093.1:0-20173 GCF_977971845.1 Frankia sp. CeCAU1
CGCGCAGCCGGCATCCGTAGGTTAAGTCCAGACGCCGCACCGGTTCAACCCCAGGCGGTGGTTGTCACATGATCAATTGTCATGGAGATTTTTTGCCGGGTAGTCGACGATGACGGCGTACTGGCCGTCTTCCTATCCCGCTCGTGTGATGACGCCCTCGTGCCTGTGTCCGCGTTCGGCCTGCCCGGCCGCACCTTTCATGGCGGGCGTCGGCGTCGGATGGTGCAGATGAACCGTATGATGCGCGTGCAGTCCGGCGACCCGACGATACCTCGCATTTCATCTGTGTAGGTGTCGTCCGCGCGGGCGGGAGAGCATCGGGAGGACATTCCAGGGGGCGTGGCCGGTTTTTCGACGTCAGTCTTGGAGCATATCTCGGAATCTTGATGCTTCTTGATATTTTTTGCAGAGTTGTGACATGTGTCTAAATATATAGATATCCGCGCTCGTATCGCCTACCGGCGGGCGGCCTTGACGCCGAGGCCGCTGCCACCGCCCGCGGGATCGGATGGCGGACGAACGATGAGCCCGTGAGCCCGTGAGCCCGGGGGCCCGTGAGCCCGGGGTCGGGGCCCACGGCCCCACGGGTTCGTGTGTTCATGTTGCGGACAGGTTTCGGTGGGGGTCGCTGGTTGGCCCGCGGGGCCCCCGCAGCTAGTGTTCGGGGAGTGGAATCGTGGCTGAACGCAGCCGGCGTCGAGGGGACCGGCGCCAGTCGGGAGTCGATCATTCGCTACTGGTAGGCATCCCCGGGTCATCCGTGCCCCGTCCCACAACTCCATACCGATGCCGCTCACGCCCGTGCGGGAGAGTCCCGGTCGCTCGCCGTTCGGGACGCCGAAGGAGCAAGCTCTCCCCATAAACTCTCAGGCCCCCAACCGCCGGGTCAGGCAACTCTGGAAAGTGGACGCCGTGGGGTGTCCCGCCGACGGTGAAAGCCGCGTTCCCCGCCCGCAGCTCCCCGGACTGCCGGCGGCGGCGCTGGTGAAGCTCTCAGGTCAATGACAGAGGGGGAGGCCCGCCGCGGCGCCGGCATGATCCGTCGTCGCCCGACCTCCGGAGCAGTCATCATGCCTGACGTCACCCAGTACGACGACACCCCCTATGCCGATGGACCGGCCACGGCTGCCGATGGACCGGCCACGACCGCCACGACCGCCACCATCAGTCCCGCGTCGTCGCACGCGCGGTCGGGGGCGCCGCGACAGGGCAGTGCCGCGGCGGTGGGCAGGAACGGTGCGAGGCGGCTGCCCGCCGCGGCCATCCCGCGGTTCGCCGATCGGCATATCGGCCCGGACCCGTCATCCCAACGGGAGATGCTGGATGCGCTGCGGGTGGAATCACTGGCCGCGCTCACCGACGCGGCCGTCCCGGCAAGCATCCGTGACCATGATCTGGATCTTCCCGCGGCGCTGAGCGAGCCCGCGGTGCTCGCGGCCCTACGCGCGTTCGGTAGCAGGAACCGACCGGTTTCCTCGATGATCGGGCTGGGATTCCATCCCGCGGTGATGCCGGGAGTCATCCAGCGCAACGTCCTGGAGAACCCCGCGTGGTATACGGCGTACACGCCGTACCAGCCGGAGATCTCCCAGGGCCGCCTGGAAGCGTTGCTCAACTTCCAGACGATGATCACTGATTTGACCGGCCTTGCGGTGGCCGGAGCCTCCCTGCTGGACGAGCCGACCGCGGCGGCCGAGGCGATGCAGATCGCGTTTCGGACGGCGAAGGGTTCCCGCGCGACGTTCCTCATCGATGCCGACACCCTCCCGCAGATCATCTCGGTGGTCGCGACCAGGGCGGAGGCGCTGGGGATCAATGTGGTGGTCGCGGATCTCGCAGCCGGGCTCACGGCCGTGGGCTCGGCGGAGCTGGATGCGACCTTCGGCCTACTGCTGTCCTATCCCGGGCCGGCGGGCGTCCTGCGGGATGTGCGTGCTGTGATCGCATCGGCGAGGGAGCGCGGCATCGTCGTCACGATCGCCGCCGATCCGCTGGCGCTGACCCTGCTGCGGGCGCCTGGCGATCTCGGCGCGGACATCGCGGTGGGGAGCACGCAGCGGTTCGGACTACCGCTGTCCTTCGGAGGCCCGCACGCCGGCTACCTCGCAGTGCGCAAGGGGCTGGAACGGTCCCTGCCGGGGCGGCTCGTCGGGGTGTCGGTCGATGCGGACGGCGCACCCGCGTACCGGCTCACCCTGCAGACCCGTGAGCAGCACATCCGACGGGAGAAGGCGACGAGCAACATCTGCACGGCCCAGGTGCTGCCCGCGGTACTCGCCTCCATGTACGCGGTCTACCACGGTCCGGAGGGCCTGGCCGGGATCGCGCGTCGCATCCACGGGCACGCGGTGCGCCTCGCCGAAGGCCTGCGCGCCGCCGGTGTGACGGTGGTGCACGACGCGTTCTTCGACACCGTCCTCGCCGCGGTGCCGGGCCGGGCCACCCAGGTGGTTGCGGACGCGTTGGCGCGGGGTGTGAACCTGCGGCTGGTCGACGACGACCACGTGGGTATCTCCTGCAACGAGACAACGGGCCAGGCCGAGCTGGGGGCCGTCTGGTCGGCCTTCGGGGTGGGCCCGGAGGCGACGGCGGGCATCACTTGGACCGGGACCGGGACCGGGACCGGGACCGAGATCCGGACCGGGGCCTGGACCGGGTCCGTCGCGGCGGCGAACGATCATCTCGTGGCCCGCGCGGACCAGGCGGACCAGGCGGACCAAGCGGCGGACGAGCCGGTGGCGCTGCCCGCCGAACTGGTGCGTACGGATCCCTACCTGCAGCATCCGGTGTTCCACGACCATCGGTCGGAGACCGCGATGCTCCGCTATCTGCGTCGACTGTCCGATCTTGATCTGGCTCTTGACCGGGGCATGATCCCCCTGGGGTCGTGCACGATGAAACTCAACGCGACCACCGAGATGGCCGCGGTCACCTGGCCGGAATTCGCCGACATCCATCCATTTGCCCCGTTGGACCAGGCCGCCGGATACCTTGCGATGATTCAGGACCTGGAGCGTTGGCTCGCGCAGATCACCGGATATGCGGGGGTCTCCCTCCAGCCGAATGCCGGCAGCCAGGGTGAGCTCGCCGGGCTGCTCGCCATCCGGGCCTATCACCGCGATCATGCTGTTCCCGGATCCGCGGTGCGAAACATCTGTCTCATTCCCTCCTCGGCGCACGGGACGAATGCGGCGAGCGCCGCGATGGCGGGAATGCGGGTGGTCGTCGTCTCCTGTGACGACGACGGAAACGTCGACCTGAACGATCTGGCCCGCAAGGCCCGCGCGAACGCGGACGCCTTGGCCGCGCTGATGGTCACCTACCCGTCGACCCATGGTGTGTACGAGGAGGGCATCGGGCAGGCGTGCGCGATCGTGCATGAGGCCGGCGGTCTGGTGTACGTCGACGGAGCGAATCTCAACGCTCTGGTGGGGCTCGCCAGGCCGGGGCAGTTCGGGGCCGACGTGAGCCACCTGAACCTGCACAAGACGTTCTGCATCCCGCATGGGGGCGGGGGTCCGGGGGTCGGCCCGGTGGCCGTGGTCGAGAAACTCCTGCCCTATCTGCCGAACCACCCGCTGCGGCCGGAGGCAGGACCGGCCACCGGAGTGGGCCCGATCTCGGGATCCCCGTGGGGCTCGGCCGGAATTCTTATGATTCCGTGGGCCTACATTCGGATGATGGGGGCGGACGGCCTGCGCCGGGCGACCTCGGTGGCCGTCCTGAACGCCAACTACATTGCCCACCGGCTGCATCCGTACTATCCGGTGCTCTACGCGGGCCGGGACGGGCTGGTCGCCCATGAGTGCATTCTGGACCTACGGCCGTTGACGAAGCTGACCGGCGTCACCGTGGACGACGTGGCGAAGCGTCTCATCGATTACGGTTTCCATGCTCCGACCATGTCATTCCCGGTTGCCGGAACACTGATGGTCGAGCCGACGGAGAGTGAGGATCTCGGCGAGATCGATCGTTTCTGCGACGCAATGATCTCCATTCGGGCCGAGGCGGACAAGGTCGGAGACGGTATCTGGCCGCGGACCGACAATCCCCTGCATAATGCTCCGCATACTGCACAGATGGTTACCGCCAACGAATGGTCACACGCTTATCCGCGATCGGTGGCGGCCTATCCCGTCGCTTCGCTGCGGGCCGCCAAGTACTGGCCCCCGGTACGTCGGATCGACGGCGCCTATGGTGATCGCAACCTGGTCTGCACCTGCCCACCGGTGGGATCCTTCGCCGCGGAGCCGGTCGACGAGCAGATTCTCGCCGGAGCCCGCTGAGGACGGGATGCTGGCGCGGCCGCCGTCGATTTTCTCCATCGCGGCGGCGGCCGATGCGAGGTCGAACGGTCTCGCTGGGTAGTCTGCCGCGACTTCCAAACCCTTCCCTTGCGGAAGGGTTCAGAAGTCGAACTCTTTCGTGACGTAAGGATTATCGGTCGAGCGGGGTCGAGCAGGGTCGAGCGGGAATGAAGTGGACTTGAAATTCCTGTTACTGGTCTTGACCGTGGATCATGTTCGCCCAATAGTGGTGTACTGACTGTCATAATGGGTCATTCGGCGATGACACTCCGGCAGGTCACCGCTTGAACAACAGGAGGTCGCGGCGGATGGATCCTCGGATGGAAAAGCAGCTGGCAAGGGCCCGGCGGGTGGCGGTCGACATCGGCCTCGGCCCGGCGCTGAAGCTGGTGCGTGACAACGTCGTTCCTACCGCCCGCCGCAATCGCAGCGACGACCGGCATCTGGCGCTGCTGCTGTCCTTCGTCCTCCGGGAGGACTCGAACTGTATCGACGTGGGCGCGCACAAGGGTGACGTTCTGCGGACCATCCTCCGGCACGCCCCGGGAGGCCGGCACGTCGCCTATGAGCCGTTGCCGCACATGGCCGCGGCGTTGACCACCGATTTCCCGGCGGTGGAGGTACGACAGGCCGCGCTCGCCGACCAGCCGGGGGTGCTGCCCTTCACCTACGTCCGCAGCAGGCCCGCCTACAGCGGGCTGCGTGATCGGGTGCCCGACAGTGAGGACGTCGAACGGATCGAGGTGGCCGTCGAGACGCTGGACGACGCGATGCCGGCCGACTACCGGCCAACCTTGATCAAGGTTGACGTCGAGGGGGCCGAGTACGGGGTGTTCAAGGGCGGCCAGAAGTTGATCGGCTCCAGCCGGCCGCATCTCGTCTTCGAGTTCGGTGCCGGTGCCCGGGACTACGGTACGACGGCCGACGAGATGTACACGCTCGTCGACAATGATCTCGGACTGCGCATCTTCGATCTGGACGGCGACGGTCCTTACACGTTGCCCATGTTCCGGACGACCTTCGCGTCGGGGGCGCACTTCAACTTCGTCGCCCACCCCTGACCCGCGTCGCGGAAACGTCCGCGACGGCGGTCGTCGGCCTGACTTGCCGATCATCGGCTCGTAGTGGTCCGGGCGAAGCTCGCCCTTCGTGACCGCACCAGTCGAGATCCGTCCGGACGGGGCGGATCCCGCACAATGATCGGACAAATGATCGGACAATAGTGCCCATCGGGCTTCAAACGTTCCTGTACGAAGAGCAACCATTCGATACGGTTTCGGTAGGTCGCGGCGTCCGACCCGTCGAAACCAGACGGGTGGGCTCAGTGGCGCTGTAGGTGCCGTGAGCGGCAACGGAATGCCGCAAGGCACCACAGGCGTACGTGGCCGGTACGCGTACCACCCGTACGTCCACACTGAGAGGCTGCTCATGGCCCGGTCCCTCCGGGGCGGCTGTTCACCGCCAGCCGGTCCTGCACGGTCGACAGGTTCGATTCCCTCGGTCAACCCGACAACGAACGCCCATCGACGGCATCACGTTCAGCTGGACGACGCACCGGCCCGGACCTCCCGGTGGACCCCGGCACCGCTGCCACGTCCGCTGTCCCGCACGGATCCCGCGTCGCGAACCGAGGGGTGATGCCGGCTCCATCGTGGCGGCGCGCTTGGCGTAGCCACGTCTGGCTTGTCTATCTCTGTCTCGGTCTGATCGCCATCCTCGTCTACGGCCAGCTTCCCACGACCGGCGGCCCACGTGCCGTCCGGCTGGTCATCTACCTCTGCCTCAGCGCCTCGGCCGCGGGGGCCGTGTTCCTCGGCCTGCGACGCCAGGAGTTGGCCGACCGACGTCCCTGGCTGCTGATCGGAATCAGCCAGGTGATGTACGCCATAGGCGATGGTGCCTTCTACATCTTTCACTATGTGCTTGACATCACAGAGTATCCGGCCTTGCCGGATGTGTTATATCTGGGCCACTATCCGCTGTTCGTCGTCGGTCTCGTTCTGCTGACCCGGCGACGGACCCAGGAACGGGACATCGCCGGCCTGCTCGACGGATCGATGTTCCTGCTCGCGGCGATTCTGTTGTCCTGGCTCTACCTGATCGCGCCGCAGGTGCGTGCGGACCAGGATCTGTTCGTCGGCGTCACCTCGGTGGCCTATCCGGCGATGGATCTGGCGCTGCTGGGGGTGGCCATCCGTCTCGTGCTGGGGCACGGGAGCCGCCCACCCGCCTTCTTCCTGTTGGCGGGCAATCTGCTCGCCAACCTGACCGCCGACACCATCTACGTCGTGCAGCAGACGAACGGGACCTTCGAGGTCGGCAACTACCTCGACGCGATCTGGTTGACAGGCAACCTCGCCCTCGGCGCCGCCGGGTTGCATCCGACCATGGTCGACCTCACGCGGCCGGCGTCCCCGCGCCGCCAGGCGCGCAGCGGCCGGCGCCTGGTGGCACTGTCGAGTGCCGGGCTGGTGGCTCCGACCGTGCTGGCCGTGCAGGTGATCCGTGGTGATCTACGGGATCTGCTGGTCGTCGTGGCCGTAAGTGCGATCATGATGATTCTGATCATCGTTCGGATGGCGGGCCTGGAGGCCGACCAGCGGCGTCTGGCGATCACGGACGGGCTGACCGGCCTGCGTACCCGCCGCTATCTGGAGACCGAGATGAGGTTGGCGGCCGGTCGGGTACGACGCACCGGATCCGGAATGGGGCTGATCCTCGTTGACGTCGACCACTTCAAGTCGGTGAACGACCGATTCGGCCATCCGGCTGGTGATCAGGTGTTGACGGAGGTGGCTCGGCGACTGCTGGTCGTGACCCGTCCCGGTGACGTCGTCGCCCGTTACGGGGGTGAGGAGTTCGCGCTGCTCACGCTGAATGTCCGGGGAGACGCCCTCGCCGATATCGCCGAACGTCTGCGCCGCGGCGTCGGACGAGAACCCGTCCGGATCGTCCTGCCCGCGCCGCGAGTTCCGGATCCGCCGGCCCGCACGGGGGAGTCCGGGGCTGCGGGGTCTGCGGAGCCGGCGAGGGCGCGCGGCCAGGCCCGGTCGGGTGCCGGTGTCCGGGGAGACACCGGCGAGGAGTCGCTACTGATCGCTGTGACGGTCTCGGTCGGAGCGGCGGCCCTCCCCGATCACGCGGACGACACCTTCGCGCTCGTCGCAGCCGCGGATCGCGCGCTGTACGCCGCCAAGGCCGCGGGACGGGACCGGGTCGCGGTCGGCTCCGCCAGACCGGGCCATGACGTCGGTGGGCATGACGTCGGTGGGCATGACGTCGGTGAGAGGGTTGGTTCGAGTAGACAGCACCCAGCCCCGGATGCCGTATCCGCCGTGGTGTCCCGGCGTACGCGATGGTGAGCGCGGCCACGGCGGCGGGCAGGTCGGCGAGCGCCGCCCGATCGTCCGTCCTCGGGATGGTCCGGCCGCGCGCCGGTCTTCCTTCCATGGCCATGATCGAAAGAGAGTAGGACGCCGTGAGCGATTCTGCCCATCCGGTGGCATCGGCGGGCCGTGTGGGGGTAGTTCTTTCGGATCGGTCCTGGAGTAACCGTTCCGGGTGCTTGGTCGGGTACTCTTCGTGGCACGGCGGGGTCATGCGCCGTGCTGGTGCGGCGCCGAGTGTTCGCTCCTTGTCCCAGAAGCGGTGGTTGTTCCCCCTCGAGAAAGATGGGGAGTGACGGACACGGTCGTAAGACCGATACTTTGACGCTCCAGCACCTGCATGTGGCGGACCGATCGTTCCCGGGTGGTCGAGAGGCGGAAGCGGTGAACCGGAACACGCGGGGAGGTACCGGCTACGACTCGGGCGGATGAGGCGTTGTGAACGGAGGTACGCAATCATGCGGTCCGGGGTGGCCGGGGGATTCCCTACCCAGCCCGTCTGATACCGCCGGCAATGCCGCACCAGATCCCCATCTGGACGTCATCACCGGTACGGGCTGTCCGTACCGAAGAAAGGTCACGAGAGAGGGGCGTCCGTGCGAACGCTCGAACCCACCAGCCTCGACCTCGACTCAATCGAGGTCGACAAACTCGCCAAGGGCATCACTCTGAGTCTGCTCATCCCGGCCCGTGGCCCGGAGGCGGCTCGAACTCTCGGCGACATCATCGCACTCAACCGGCAACGCTGGATGCAGGAGCGTAGCGTGCTGGACGAGATCGGCGTGGTTGTCGACCCGTCGTCGGACGGGGACGAACATGGCCTGATGCGCATCGCGACCGACGCGGGCGCCAGCTGGGTCGTGCGTGGGGAGTCGGTCCTGCAGCGTCACGCGGGCCGAGAGGCCACCACGACCGGCGGCAAGGCGGGTGCGATGCGTAGTCTCGCCTATCTTGCGTTCGGGAGTCGGCTCATCTTCCACGACGCCGATCTGGAAAGCTATGATCCATATACAGTGGGTGTCCTGGCTGCCGCCGCGACTGCCGATAACGCCCCGCTTTTCGTCAACGGAAGTTCGCGTAGAGTGACTGGCGACGGGCAGCCCGGGGGGCGAACCACCGAGATGCTGCGGTCGCTGTTGTCGAAACAGCTCGCCAGGTATGTGCCGTCCATCACTCGGACAATCCAGCCGCTGATCGGGGAGTTCGTCGTCGACGCGGACGTCTTCGCGGCGCTGGCGTTCTCGCGGGGGTACGGCGTCGAGACGTCACTGAAGGTTCTGGCTCTCGATCTGCTCGACTACTCCGATAGTCTCCAGGTCGAACTACCGATCAAGTATCAGGTCGGCCAGCACTACCACAGCCTGGTCAAACAGTTCCATGAGATTAGTTTCACAATCGATGTCCTGGAGGCGTACTTTCAGCGTCGGCGGGTCGACCCGCACGTCGCCATCTGGCAGATCGCCGACAACTACGACCTGCTTTTCCCGGGTCGTACGTATGCGTTGCACCGGCCGCCGGGCTACGACGACACCGACTTCGTTCCGCGGCTCGGCTTCTACCAGCCGTTGGCCACGGCACCGGCTTATCAGGCGCGGTTGCCGGAGATCAAGAGTACCCGTCGGGTCGCGCTCGACGCACTGGGGCGGCGAATGCGGACCTCGGCCTGACCGTCCGGCGGCCGGTCGCCGGGCAGCTGAACCGCTGCCCGGCCGACCACCGGACCGTCGACCACCGGACCGTCAATCACCGGACCGACTGGCCGGCACCGGGTGGTCACTTCGCGACCGGTCGGTCGGCTGGCGGGACGGGCATCAGCGTGGCGAGGTTGTACCCGCCTCGCCACACGCGGATGATCGCGTCCGCCATCTGCCGGTCGAACAGTTCGTCGATGTCGTCAAGGGCGGGGGGGAGGTGCCCGAACATCTCCAAGGAGATGAAGCCGTGCAACTGGGTCCAGACGGCCAGGCACACGGCGAGTCCGGCGGCGTCGATCGCGACGTCGTGGTCGCGTCCCCACGCTTGCAGGCTGGCGCGCATCGGCGGGGTGAGCTGGGCGTCCACCGCGGCGGTGTCGATCATGCCGGCCCCGGTCGACTCGCTCATGCAGCGGAACAGCACCGCGACCGCGCGGTGCAGTTGCGTGATCATCCGGTCGTTGGTCGACGTGGCGCAGGGAATGCCGGGGCCGAAGATCAGTCCGTATTCCGTCGGGTGGTCCAGGGCCCAGCGGCGCTGCGCGCGGGCGACCTGGAGCCAGCGTCGTAGGTGGTCATGCGGATCGGCCGCGTCGAAGGCCGCCTCCAGGGCCTCCGCCAGCGAGGCGAACCCGTCCGCGACCAGTTCGGCCAGCAGGATCTCCCGGCTGTCCACGTAGCGGTACAGGGCCGATGGGGCCATGCCCATCACCCGGGCGACCCCCCGTAGGGAGAGCGCAGCCGGGCCGTGCTCGGCCAGCTGGGCGCGCGCGGTCTGTTTGATCTCGTCGAGAGTGGCCTGCCGCAGTCGTTCGCGACGGGGAACCGGACTGCTCACCACGGTCATGGTGGGTCTCGACGAGAACGCTGTCAACTTTGCGAACGGATGTGTCTTGACACGAACAGCGATTGCGAACACTGTTCTCTTCAGCATCGCCTGCTCTTCGGAGGGTTCCGTGTTTACTCCGCTCGTGGCGCTCGTGACGCGCCGCCCGCGTCTGGTCCTCGTCCTCACGCTCCTCGTGCTGCTCGGCGCCGGTGGGCTCGCGGGTGGTGCCTTCAGCAAACTCCAGACGGGGGGGTTCGACGATCCAGCGTCGGACTCCTCCCGGGCCGAGGACGTCCTGGACGCCCGCTTCCACGGCCGCCCGAACCTCCTCCTGTTGGTGACCGCCCGGGCGGGCGATGTCGACGACGCGGCGGTCGTCGCCGCGGGGAGGGAGGTTGCGGCCGATCTCGCAGCCCAGGCCGGGGCGAGGGACGTCGTGTCCTACTGGACGGGGGGCGGTCCGGCGCTGCGCTCGCGGGACGGTCGGCAGGCGCTCGTCGTCGCCAGTGTCCAGGACGATGACCAGGCCGCCGATATCGTTGATCATTATGGGTCGTGGGCGGACGCGCCGGGGGCGGTGACGGTCCGACCGGGTGGGGCCGCGACGGTCGGGGAGGACATCAGCGGACACGTCTCGGCCGACCTCGCCGCCGCCGAGTCGTTCGCCATTCCCATCACGTTGGCGTTGCTGGTCATCGCGTTCGCGGGCGTGGTCGCCGCCCTGCTGCCGCTGGGTATCGGGCTGCTCGGCATGCTGGGTGGCTTCGCCGCGCTTTCGGTGATCGGTGAGCTTACCGACGTGTCGATCTTCGCGGTGAACCTGGCGACGGCCCTTGGCCTGGGGCTGGGCATCGACTACTCGTTGCTGATGGTCAGCCGGTTCCGGGAGGAACTGGCGGCGGGTCGGGACCGCGCCACCGCGGTGGAGCGGACGGTCCGCTCGGCCGGCCGGACGATCCTGTTCAGTGGGGCGACGGTGATCGTGGCATTGGCCGTGATGCTCGTCTTCCCGCCGTTCTTCCTGAAGTCGATGAGCTACGCCGGGATCTCGGTGACCCTCGTCGCGATGCTGGCCGCCGTCGTGGCCCTGCCAGCGCTGCTGATGGTGCTCGGCGAGCGGGTCAACGCCTGGGGGATCGGCGGTCTGCTCGGGCTCGTGCGCCGTCGCCGCGCCGGTCGTGCCCGGGGCGGCGAGGCGATCGGGCCCGCGGGCGCGGTCGGGCCGGCGCCGGTCGTGGTGCGGGAGGCGGCCGACTCGCCGTTCTGGCGTCAGGTCGCCGGCACCGTGATGCGCCACCCCGTGCTCACCGGCCTGCCGGTGATCGCGGTTCTGCTCGTCCTCGGGGCGCCCTTTCTGCACGTGAACTTCGGCACCCCGGACGACCGGGTGCTGAAGCCGGGCTCGGCGGACAGCCGGATCGTCGGTGACGCCCTGCGGGGCGCGTTCGCCGCCGACATCGGCGGCGCGCTCGACGTCGTCGTCCAGGCCACCGGGCCGGGCATGATCGACCGGTCCGCGCTCGCCTCCTACGCGACCGCGCTGTCCGAACTGCCGGACGTGGCCCGGGTCGACAGCGCCCTCGGGTCCCACATCGACGGGCGCCGGGTCGTACCGCCCGGTCCGGCCAGCCGCCGGTTCGCGATCGCCGGAGCGGATTCCCTCCAGGTCGTGCCCGCGGTGGACTATGCGTCGGACCATGCGCAGGCCCTCGTCCGGGCCGCGCGTGCGGTGCCGGCGCCCGTGGGGACCAGCGTGCTTATCGGTGGCGCATCCGCCGTCCTGGTAGACGGCAAGACCACGATCGCCGACCGTCTCCCGGTCGCCCTCGGGTTGATCGCGCTGGCGACCTTCGTACTGCTGTTCCTGTTCACCGGCAGCGTGCTGCTACCGGTGAAGGCCATCGTGCTCAACGGGCTGGCGATGTGCGCCGTGTTCGGCGCCTCAGTGTGGATCTTCAGTGACGGCCACCTGTCCGGGTTCCTCGACTTCACCCCAGGCCCGCTGGACACCTCCATGCCGGTCCTGCTCTTCTGTATCGCCTTCGGGCTCTCGATGGACTACGAGGTCTTCCTGCTCTCCCGGATCAAGGAGGCGCACGACGCCGGCGCGCCCAACACCGAGGCGGTCGCCGCCGGGCTCGCCCGGGTCGGGCGGATCGTCAGCACCGCCGCCGCGCTGCTCGCCGTCACCTTCGTCGCGTTCGGTACCTCATCGGTCCGGTTCATCCAGATGTTCGGGATCGCCACCGCGCTCGCGATCGTGCTCGACGCCACCCTCATCCGCGGGGTGCTGGTCCCCGCCTTCATGCGGGTGGCCGGCGACTACAACTGGTGGGCCCCTGGCCCGTTGCGGACTTTGTATCGGCGGTTCGGACTACGCGAATACTCCGTCCCGGAGCAGGTCGGGGTCAGAACCGTTCAAAGCCGCGCCGGCGCTCCCAGTCGGTGACGGTCCGCTCGTAGCCGGCGAGCTCGACTTCGGCCGCATGGGCCAGATGGGCGACGACCCGATCACCGAAGGCGGCCCGGGCCACCGCACTGGCCCGCCATCGGTCCACCGCCTCCCGCAAGGTCGCGGGCAGCCGTGGCACGTCCGGCATGGTGAAGGCGTTGCCCACCCGTCCGGGTTCGAGCGGGAGACGGTGCTCGATGCCGTAACGGCCGGCCGCGATCATCCCGGCGACGGCGAGGTAGGGATTCGCGTCACCGCCCGGCACCCGATGTTCGACGCGCAGTCCCGGCCCGTCGCCGACCACCCGTATGGCGCAGGTCCGGTTGTCCCGTCCCCAGCTGATTCCGGTCGGAGCGAATGAGCCCGGTGCCAGGCGCTTGTACGAGTTCACGTTGGGCGCGTACAGCAACGCGAAATCGGCCATGCAGGCGAGCTGCCCGGCCACGAACGAGCACATCAGCGCGGACATCCCGGCGATGTCGTCGCGAGAGCCGGGGGGTGGGAAACCGGGGGGTGCGATGCCCGGTGGGGCCAAGCCGGGGTGCCGGACGAGCGCCCCCTCACCTTCGGGGGACGGCGCGAACACACACGCCCCGTCCGTCTCGCGCAGGGACAGATGAACATGGCAGGAGTTCCCCTCGCCCTCGTCGTACTTCGCCATGAAGGTCAGGGCCTGCCCGCCCGCCGCGGCGATTTTCTTGGCGGCGGTCTTGTAGAGGGTGTGGTTGTCGCAGGCCTGCATCGCATCGGCATACCGGAACACGATCTCGAACTGTCCCGGATGGACCTCCCCGCGCGCGGACTCGACCGCCACCCCGATGCCGGCCATCGCCCGCCGGAGGCGTCGGACCAGATCGTCCAGTCCTTCCGTGCCGGAAAGCGCATAGTCGATGTTGTAACGGCTGGCCGGGGTGAGATCGGTATAGGAGCGCTGCGCAGCTCGGCGGTAGGACTCGCGGAAGACCAGGAACTCCAGCTCCGTCCCGGCGAAGGCGGTCAGACCGGAGGCTGCGAGCGCGTCGAGCTGTCGACGCAGCACGGCACGGGGAGCGACGCCCACCGGGGACCCGTCCGGCCAGAACGCGTCCGCGAACACCACCGCGTCGGACGGATGCCAGGGTGCGCGGCGCAACGTGGTGAGGTCGGGCTGGAGCCGTAGATCACCGAAGCCATCGTACCAGGGCGTGTGGGGGTAGCCTCCGTCGGTCTTCATGTCGACGTCGACGGCGTGCAGGTAGGTGCAGGCGCCGAGGCCATCGGCGAGCACCGGTCCGGTGAAGTGCTCCGGGGACACGGCGCTGCCGACGAGTCGGCCCTGCAGGTCGACGGTGGCGACGATGATCTCCTCGACCGGTTCGGCTCCGGCCAACAGGTCACGCAGCACTCCCCGGCCGGCCGCGTTCTCCCCGAGCGCCTGATCGGACGATGACCCGGGGCCGATCGGGCGGGGCTGGACCCGCGGTGCGGGCCGCCCGATCGGCTCAGGTGGCTCAGGCGGGTTCGGGGGGTCGGGACGGGCCGGAACCTGGGCCGATGGTGGGGTCGGAACCGGCGACGATGTCATGCGTTCTCCGTTCATGCCGTAGGCGGCGCCGGTTCCGTCGGGGCTGCCGGTCACGCTGGGCCCGTCGTGAGGGTGGACACATCGTGCAGGGGATTCGCGACCTCGCCGTGTATCAGGTCGAAGCCTCCGTCCCGGTCGGCGCGATCGTGGAACCCGGCGCCCGCGAACTGCTCGCGGTTCAGGCAGACCCGACCGAACGCCGGCCCGAGGAGATCGATCGAGGCGAACCGCTCCCGCAGGTCCGGGAACCTCGCGTGGTATTGGTCGACCGTCGCCCGCACGAGCCGCCAGAACTGGTTCTCGTCCACATCGAGATGATCCGCCACGAGCACCGCGAAGAAGCGGAAGTGCCCGGCGAACACCGCCGAGAGCAGGGAGTGGGCCAGGACCGGGCCGGGCCACCGCCGGCAGTGCTCGACCGCCTCCGGTGGCATCCCCCGCCGCTCGGGGAACTCGCCGGATACCAGTTCGATGTCCGCGCCGAAGTCCTTCACGGCTATGCGGCGGGGCATCTCCTCGGCATCGAAGATGCACAGGACGTTCTCGCCGTGCGGCGTGAAGGCCACGCCGTACCGGTACAGGTAATGCAGCAGCGGCGGCAGGAGAGCGGCGAACAGCGCGGCGAGCCAGTCGTGCGCCGGCAGGCCCGAGCGGGCCACGAGCTCGGCGACGACTGCCCGACCGTCGGAGCCGACCGCCAGCAGGGACGCGAGGCTGCGCGCCCGCTCCCCGCCGTCGAGAAACCGCTCCACCGGATCACGCCAGAGCACGCCGAGTAGTTCGTGGAGGCGGTAGGGCGCGTCGGGGACGGCGTCGTAGGCCGGGTGCCGGACGGTGGCGCCGGCGACCTCCGGAAGCGGGAGAACCCGGGTCACGTCGCGCAGGAAGGGATCCGCGTCGCGAAGCCCGAGCAGCCAGCTCGACATCGCCGGCCCGGCGATGGCATCAGCCGCCGACATCCCCCGCCACACCAGCGTGTTACGGATCATCAGCGCGAGCTTGACGTTCCGCCGGTCCGGCCGGTCGACGTTGGCGAGGGTGCGCACCGCCTGCAGGGGCAGGTACCGGTCCGGTGCTTCGCCCAGCGGTACCAGCAGGCCGGTGGCGATCTCGGCCGCATAGAGCGGCACGATTGCGTTCTCCCACTGCCACGGGTGGACGGGTAGCCAGACATAGTCGGCGATCGTCGTACCGGCGGGTGGTCCGGCGGGTGGGGCGGAGACGGGCGCGGGGCCCGGCCGGCGTGGCTCGTCCGGCAGGGCCCCGCGGAGCACATCGGTGAAGTGGGCGCGGGTCTGCTCGTCGAGTTCCGTGGTGAGCAGGTCGGGCACGGTCGGCGCGCCCTGGCCAGAAAGGTCGATGGCCTTGGGGGCGATGGCGCTGTACCGTGCGATCGCGCGGTGTGCGGCCACCCATCGCAGTCGGAAGGGCCGGCGCGCCTCGGGGGCGTAGACGGCCGCGGCCGCGCCGAAACCGAGCCGTCCCTTGTTCGCGACGAGACAGGGATGGCCGCTCTGGTACCCCTCGAGCGCGACGAACGGCAGATCGGCGAGATCCACCGCGGGAATCGCCGTTCCGAGCAGATGATGATCGGCGGCCTGGGTGGCGAGCAGATCGCGTACCACGTCGGCGAGGACCGGGTCGGACCAGCCGAGCAGGACCTGCATGTCCTGGAGAAAGCGGATCGGGTCGTCCGCCGGTGCGGTGCCCGGAACGGTCGGTGCGGTGCCCGGTTCGGGGGGGCTGCCGTCCGGGCCGGGCGGCGTAACCGAGCGCGAGCGGGTCAGCGTGGCGGCATCGATCCACCAGGAGCCGAATGTGCCACGTCGGGCGGTGAAAGCGTATGTGACGCCCGCGGCTCGGAGCCGGTAACCCTGGATGGGACCCCGTCCGATCGGGGGGTGCCTGCGCCCGTCCGGGGTCACGCCGCGCACTGCGGGATCGCTCGTCCGTGCCGGTGCAGTGGGTGGCGGCCCGCCCGGGGAGCCCGCCGGCCCGGCCGCGGCATCCGCTGGCTCGTCGGGTTGCGGACTGAGTAGCTCCTCGTAGGCCATTTCGGCGATGAGCTTGGCCAGCAGGGCACGGCCGGCCTGCCGCCATCGGTCCGCCGACCCGGTCCGCCCCGGGGACGGTGCCGCGGGCGCTGGTGCTGGCGCGGACCATGACGTGGTCAACGCCCGGCCGTCCCGGCCGTCCCGGCCGTCTTGGTCGGGGCCGGATCGCGCGGCCGCACGCGCCGCTCGCCGACGGCCTGGCCGTTCCCGTCCGGCTGGCCCGACCGGGCGGGGACCCCGAAGGTCGTGAACGCCGACGGCGACGGCAGCCGGTAGGCGTCGCCGCCGGTCAGGTCGTCGAGGATGACCGCGGCGCGCCAGGCACCGAGGCCGAGGTCGGGCGTCACGACGCCGTGCGTGTGCAGCTCCGCGTTCTGGACGTAGACACGGCCGGTCAGACCGGCGTCGGTCGCCACCCGGTAGCGGGCGTCGACGCGGAAGCGGCCCCTGTCGTCGACGTCGATCAGCCCGGCCATGGGATCGAGCAGGGTCGGCCGGCGTGCGGCGTATCCGGTCGCAAGCACCACCGCGTCGGTGTGGACGGGAAAGGCGCGGTTCTGATCGCGGTGGCGGCAGCCGAGAGTGATCTCACCGCCCCGGTCCCGCTGCGAGGCCGTCTCCACGACGACGCCCGGCAGCAGCGTCGCCGCCACGTCCGCCCCGCCGATCGTCCGTTCGTACAGCAGGTCGTAGATCTCCGCGATGGTGTCCGCGTCGATCCCCTTGTAGAGCTGCCACTGAGCCGGAACGAGCGTGTCCTTGGTCGCCTGCTCCAGACCGTGGAAATAGCGGACGAAGTCGGGGGTGAACTGTTCGAGGCCGAGTTTGGAGTACTCCATCGGTGCGAAGGCGGGGGTGCGGGTGATCCAGGTCAGCTGATGGCCGGTCACCGGTTGTGCGCGGAGCAGATCCGCGAACACCTCCGCCCCGGACTGTCCGGAGCCGACCACCGTGACCCGGGAAAGCCCCGCCAGCGCGGAACGCCGCTGCTGGTACTCGGCCGCATGGAAGGCCCGCCCGTTCGGCATCCCCGCGAAGGCCAGCGGCATGATCGGTTCGGTTCCGATCCCGAGGACCAGGTGCCGAGCGGTCACCACCCGTGTCGGGGACGCGCCGGACTGCCCTGCCTGATCGGACCGGTGGGGCTGGACGATCGCCACCTGGAACAGGCGGGTGTCGGGATCCCAGCGGACCGCCTCGACGCGGGTGCCGAAGTGGGTGGAGTCGAGACTGTCGGCGACCCACCGGCAGTAGTCGTCATACTCCCGGCGGGGGATGTGGAACCGTTCGTAGAGATAGAAGCGGAAGAGCCGGTCATGCTCGCGCAGGTACGCCAGGAAGGACCATCTGCTGGTCGGGTCGATCAGGGTGACGAGATCGGCGAGGAACGGCACCTGCAGGGTCGTACCTTCCAACAGCAGGCCGGGATGCCAGCTGAAGGCCGGCGCCTGGTCGAAGAAGACGGCCCGCAGGCCGGGCAGCCCGTCGGCCAGGGCCGCAAGCGACAGGTTGAACGGCCCCAGCCCGACCCCGACCACGTCGTAGGGTGGTTCGCCCCCCGCAGGCAGACCCACGAACGCCGATCCGTCGTCGACGGTACGCGGGCGCTCGCCGCGAGCTGTGGACGGGGCGCGGAAGGTCACGAGGCCTCCAGGAGCGGGTTGGGGATCGGCACGTACACCGACTGAGTGGCCACCGGTCCGACCAGTTCGTCCCGCCCGTCCACGCAGGTGCGCAGGTTGGCCTTGCATGGCAGGGTGGGGGAGTCGAGCAGCCTGGTGATCAGTGCTCGGCGAGTGGCGGGTGGCCGCAGCCCCCGCCCGCGTGGGCCATCCCCGTCCAGCCGATGGAGCAGGCCACGCACCCGCCCGAGCAGGCGGCGCTCGTCCGCGACACCCGCGACCCCGAGCGCGCCGACGAGGGCGAAGACGTTGTTCACGAACAGGTAGTAGATGGTCCTCTCGGCCACCAGCGCGTCATCGAAGATCGCGTTGAGTCCGGTACCGAAGCCGGGCAGCAGCTGCTGCACCTCCGCCGTGGCGGAGGTGGCCACGTAGTAGCCCTGGCTGTCGCGGTACCAGCCGGCGATCGGCCAGCCCGCCGCGTCCAGGGTGACCAGGGTGTTCTGCAGGTGGGCCTCGACGCCGATCCCGAAATGCAGGTAGAGGTCCACCACCGGGGCGGCCACCACGGTCAGGTAACGGTCGAACCAGGCGTCGGTCAGCGTCGGGAGGGGATCGCTCAGCGAGCCAGCCAGCGTCGTGAGGATCCGGGGAAGCATCGCCGTCCGGGCCCGGCCACGGCTGTCCGTGGTCCGCTCGGGCCTGGGCGCGATGAGTGCCGCGGCGCACACCACCCGGTCGACTGACCCGAACGGATTGACCCGGACGGCGGTCTCCAGCCCGACGCCGTCCTCGTCGCGCCCTCCGTCGCGCCGCTCGCCGGACCCGATCGGCAGCGGTGTTGCGGGGCCGGTTCGGGGCCGACCCTCCCCTCCCGGTCGGGTGACGGCCACCCAACCGGGCTCCCCGATGAGGCGGAAGGTCGGATGTCGGGCGGCGAGCGCCGCGCCGAGACCGGCGTCGATCAGCCTCGCGGTCATCGCGCCGAGCCGCAGCTCGTCGAGCTGCAGCACCCGGCGCGAGTTGGTGATTCGCATCCCCAGCGAGAGCTTGAGCATCACCGGGATCTCCGGCCGCCAGACGGTACGCAGCGACGAGGTGGGATACCACCGGTGCCCGGACACCCCGAGGTCGATCAGGCGGCCGTCCGCAAGCAGCTCGGCGACCGGTTCCCGCCTGCTGACCTCGTCCGCCTGCCAGGGATGCGCGGGTACCACGACGTAACCGGCGGGAATGTCCGGGCGATCGCGTCCGCCGGTCCGAGGGGACCCCGTAAGCCCGGGTGGGCCATGTCGGTCTGGTCCGGAACCGGACGCGGCCGAGAGGCCGGACTTCGACTCCTCGGCCCCACCGTCTTCCCTGGCCAGATCCGCCAGCAGCCGGATCAGGCCCCGGCCGTTCGTGCCGAGGGCCTGGTCCCGCCCTCCGGAGCGGGTCGTCGTGCTGCCCGAGACGGTCACCACGGAGGGATGGGCGGCGAACCAGTGCAGCGCAAAGGACCCGCCGACTTCCGGAGAGTAGGTGGCCAGTGCCTCCGGCGAAGCCCCCTGGCGACTCTTGGCCGCCGGATGGAACGGATGACCGGTGATCAGGGCCTGCTCCGCGGCGAGGAACGGGGGGATGGTGGCCGGGTCCGGCCCGGGACCGCGGGCCGCGAGGCAGCTTGCGATCCAGCCGGCGGAATCGATGATCCTTCCCAGCGCCTGGGCGCCGAGGGCCGGCGGTAGCCCATCCCGCGTGACGACCTCTCGGACGAGCAGCGCGGCGAGCAGGCCCGCGTCCACCGGGGCTGGTTCGCGGGCCGCGCAAACCAGGCGTGGTGGTCCGAACCCGTGCCATCCGGCCGGGGAGCGGTGCGTCAACGTCGCCCGAACGGACAGGCCGGATGCGGGTAGGTCGATGCCGAGCGTCCGGGCGTCCGCCGGTAACCGGACGCCCGTCTCCCGCACCCAGCACCGCAGCAGAGTCTCCGTGACGATCTCGTCCGCGATGGTCGCGTCCGCGATGGCCTCGGACTGCGGTCGATCGCCGGTCACGACCGCCGCCGGGCCCTGGTGGAACCACCGGCGGCAAGGACGTCCCCGGTCTCGGCGATCAGCCCGAGCAGTGCGTCGACGTCCGCCGTGGTGGCGTCGGGATTGAGCAGAGTCAGCTTCAGGAAGACCGCGTGACGGGGACCGAGCTGGGTGCGCCCCACGACGGCCCGGCCGGCGACGAGCAGTTCCCGGCGCAGCCGGGCGTTGATCCGGTCCACCCGGTCGGGGG
>NZ_CDWWXA010000094.1:0-3323 GCF_977971845.1 Frankia sp. CeCAU1
GCCGGGTCCGGCACCGCGGCAGCGGGCGTTATCAGTCCGGAGATGGCACGACGGGCCCTGGTCCGTTTCGGCTTCGCAGCGACGTCCGGCGATACGACGTCCCGCGGCGCGTCCTCGGCGGGAGGGGCGTCCTCCGCGGGAGGGGCGTCCTCCGCGGGAGGGGCAACCGGCACCTCGGTCACCTCACGCACCGCGCGGCGGCTGCGTGCCGCCCGGGTGCGCCGCGCCGGCACCGGTTCGGTGGCCTCCACCGTGTCGTCCCGGGCCGGGACGACAGTGACGGATTCGACAGTGACGGGTTTATCGACCGGACCTGGTTCGCCGACCGGGGTGGTCGAGGGAGCGTCGGCTTCGGTGGTATCCGCCGGTTCCATCCTGGCCCTGGCGGAGCCGCGGGTCATCCGGGCGCGGGTGGTCGAACCGGCGTCCCGGCGACGGCGCCGGCCCTCGGCCGGCACCGAGGGTGCATCGCCGGAGGTCTCGTCTGGAAGGGGCCCGCCCGGGACCTGTGCGACGGCCGGGTCGTCCGGAACCGGATTCCCGGCTGGCGCCACATCGGTCACGTTCGGCCCGGCGGTGGCATGGTCGTCGACGGGTGGGCCTGCCGCTCGTCCCGCGGCCCTGCGCCTACGCGCCGCCGGTCGGGTGGGCTCGGATTCAGTCTGGATGGTCAGATCGTCGTCGGGCACGGGTTAAGAAGCCTCTCGGGCTCCCGGGCGCGCTGCTCATGCAGTCGCGACCGCGCAGAAGCCACTGTCTCGGTCCGGCGCGGGTACCGCCGGGGAATCCTGCGACGCCCTGCAACACGCTGAGGTTCAACCCACCAGCCGGCCAGCGCCGTTGCGGTCCTGCGCCAGCGGGTCCGCCACAGTGCCGTCCTCACACAGTCGGCCCTGTTCGAGCCGGGTGGGCTCGGGCGGCGCCGACGAGCGCAGGCCGGCTACCACGCCTAGGGCGGTCAGCACGTCGTCTGGTCGTACAGCGGGCGTCGTGTGCCGCACGACCATCTCTAGTATCGCACACGTGTCGTTCTCTGCTCGGCAAACGGCGGAGACCACTGCCGCGCGCACATCGAACCGTCGCCGGCCGTCCTTCGTCGCCCGCTCAACTTCGACCACGTCGCGGCGCAACAGCTCCCGCACGGCGGCGGAGACCTCCGGACCGGAGGCACCCGGCAACCGTACCGACCACCGCGAGGCGTCGATCCGCTCGGCGAGGCCGCCGCCTTCCGCCCGGTGGCACGCGAGCACGTCCAGCCCCGGCGGAAGAACGGCGTCTAGGCCGACCCGCAGCGCCTCCGGATCGACCGAGGCCGCCAGGGCCAGCTCGACGTATTCGGCCTCACTGGCCGCCCCGGTCGACGCGGCACCCAGCCACGAGATCCGCGGATGCGGACTGAATCCCGCCGAATAGGCCATCGGGACCCCGGCGCGGCGCAATGCGCGCTCGAACGTGCGCGCCACGTCCCGATGTGAGAGGAATCTCAGCCGGCCCCGCTTCGCGAAACGAAGTCGCACCCGTTCGACCACCGGCGGAGGCGGCGGCCCCTCAGGTCGCCGCGCCACTGCCCACCGGAGCCGGGGCGAGCCGCGGCGTGGTCGCAGGATCGGGTTGAATGGCCGGCTGCGGTCGCTCAGCCTGCCCGGACCCGGGGCCCTGGAGGTTCGACACCGCAAGCACGGGGAGCAGCCGACGTCCGGTCGGGCCGATCTGGGTGTCGGTGCCCATCGTCGGACAGACCCCGCAGTCGTAGCAGGGTGTCCAGCGACAGTCATCGAGCTCATTCCCGCTCAGCGCATCCTGCCAATCAGCCCACAGCCAGTCCCGGTCGAGGCCCGCGTCGAGGTGATCCCAGGCCAGTACCTCGCGTTCGTCACGCTCGCGGGTGGTGAACCAGTCCAGCGACACCCCCAGCGGTTCGAGCTCCGCCGCGCACGCGGACTCCCAGCGTTCGAACGAGAAGTACTCGTTCCAGCCGTCGAAGCGGCCGCCGTCTCGCCAGACCCGTTCGATCACCGCACCCACCCGGCGGTCACCGCGGGCCAGCAGGCCCTCGATGATGCCAGGCCGACCGTCGTGGTAACGGAAACCGATCGCCCGACCCACCTCACGATCGGCGCGCACAGCATCACGGAGCAGCTTCAGCCGGGCGTCGGTCACCTCGTGCGGCGCCTGCCCCACCCACTGAAACGGGGTGTGCGGCTTGGGCACGAATCCGCCAATCGACACGGTGCAGCGGATGTCGCGCTGCCCGCTGACCCGCCGACCGGCCCGGATGACCTCCCGGGCAAGGTCGGCGATCTCCAGCACGTCTTCGTCGGTCTCGGTCGGCAGGCCGCACATGAAATAGAGCTTCACCTGCCGCCAGCCGTGAGCGTAAGCGGTGCTGACGGTGCGGACCAGGTCCTCGGCACTGACCATCTTGTTGATGACCCGACGCAGCCGCTCGGAGCCGCCCTCGGGGGCGAAGGTCAGCCCGCTACGCCGGCCGTTACGGGAGAATTCGTTCGCGAGCGTGACGTTGAAGGCGTCCACCCGGGTGGACGGCAGACTCAACGAGACGTTGGCGCCCTCGTACCGGTCGGCGAGACCGGTGGCGATCTCGCCGATCTCGGTGTGGTCCGCGCTCGACAACGACAGCAGGCCGACCTCGGAGAAGCCCGTCGCGCGCAGCCCCGCGTCGACCATCGCACCGATGGTGGCGATGTTGCGTTCACGCACCGGACGGGTGATCATCCCGGCTTGGCAGAACCGGCAGCCCCGGGTGCAGCCGCGGAAGATCTCCACGCTCATCCGCTCGTGCACCGTCTCGGCGAGCGGGACCAGCGGAGCCTTCGGATACGGCCAGGAGTCGAGATCGGACAGCGTGTGCTTGCTCGGCCGGGCCGGCACGTCGTCCCGGTTGCGGGTGACCGACCGGATACGGCCGTCGGGCCGGTAGGAGACGTCGTAGAACGCCGGCACGTACACCAGGCGCCGGCAGGCCAGCCGGTGCAACAGCTCGCCCCGGCCACCGGGACTCCCGGCCGCCTTCCAGGCGCGAACCACGTCGGTGATGCCCAGCACGGCCTGCTCGCCGTCGCCGAGCACGACGGCGTCGACGAACGTGGCGATCGGCTCGGGATTGAAGGCGGCATGCCCCCCCGCGACGACCAGCGGATCGGCGTCGGTGCGCTCGGCCGCGTGCAACGAGATCCCGGCAAGATCGAGTGCCGTCAGCAGGTTGGTATACCCGAGTTCGGTGGCGAAGCTGACGCCCAACAGGTCGAAATCGCCCACCGCGCGGTGGGCGTCCACCGTGAACTGCGGCAGCCCGTGCTCGC
>NZ_CDWWXA010000094.1:3734-15392 GCF_977971845.1 Frankia sp. CeCAU1
CTCGTAGGCGTCCGGATACATCAGGCACCAGCGGACGGCCGCGGAGTCCCAGGGTTTGACCGTGGAGTTGCCTTCGCCTCCGACGTACTGCACGGGCCTTCGCACCCGCGGGAGCAGCGGCTCCAGGCGAGCGAACAGCGACTGTCCGGACATGCATGCGAGCCTACGGCACGCGCCAGGTCCACCTCGACGCTCGGCCGACCCGGGAAGCGCCGCCGACCCGGGAAGCGCCGCCGAGCGAGCTCAGGAGGCATACGGGTCCGATCGGGATCGCAGCCGCACGTTCTGCAGGAGTCCGACAGCAATCATGTTCGCGAACATCGACGAACCGCCGTAGGAGAGAAAAGGCAACGGCAGGCCGGTGACCGGCATGATGCCCAGGCACATGCCGATGTTGACGAACGCCTGGAAGGTGAACCAGGAGACGACCCCGGTGGCGACGAGCGCGCCGAAGGAGTCCTGCGAACCGAAGCCGATCGACAGGGCCCGCCACAGAACCACGCCGAGCAACACGATGATTCCGCCAGCCCCGAGATATCCCAGCTCCTCCCCCGCGACACTGAACACGAAGTCCGTCTGCTGTTCCGGGACGAACTGGCCCTGGGTCTGCTGGCCGTGCAGCAGGCCCCGTCCGGAGATTCCGCCGTTGGCGATCGCGATCATCGCCTGGTCGACGTTGTAGCCCGTGCCGGACGATGCCTTGTTCTCGGAGACGAACGAGGTCAGCCGGGCCTCCTGGTACGGCTTCAGGAGATGGAACTGGAGGATCGCGCCGCCGAACAGCACACCGCAGAGGATCAGCCCCAGCACCCATCGGCGCGGCGCGCCGCTGACCGCCAGCATGCCGAGGGTGGTGAAGACCAGAACCATGACGGTACCGAAGTCCGGCTGCAACATGATCAAGCCAATCGGGACCACGGCGAGCCCGAGCACGAGCAGCACGTCACCGTGGCCAGGAGCGCCGCGCCGGACTCCCGTGTGCCGGTCCTCGTGTTTCTCACCGAGGATCATCGCCGCGCCGACCACGAGCGCCATCTTGGCGAACTCGGACGGCTGCAGCTGGAAGCCGGCAGGCAGCACAATCCACGAGTGCGCGCCGTTGATCGTCGAACCGAACAGGAGTACCGCGACGAGCCCGACGAGCGAGCCGAGATAGACGAAGGGCGCGTAGGCCCGCACCGCCCGGTAGTCGATGACGGTCGCAACCGCGCCGAGCACCAGCCCGATGGCCAGGTTCAGTAGGTGCCGATCGAGGAAGGTGTTGGGATCACTGCCCGCCTCGCTGAGCCGCTGGCGGGTCGCCGACCAGACCAGCAGAGCACCGAGAACAGACAACGCGATGACGCAGAGCTGCAGCGGCCAGTCGAGCCGGCGCAGCGGCGAGTGGGGTCCGGAAGCCCTCTCCCGCAGGTGCCCGATCCGCCCCCGGATGGGCACCGGAGACGATCGAAGTGCGGTGGGTCCCGCTTCGTCTACCACTGCGCCTCCCGCCACCGCCGTCACGCCGACACGACATTCACGTCCTGGGGCTCCCACCCCATCCCGAGGCGCCGTCCTCACGGCACGAGGTGGCCGTCAGGGCGGCGCCCGGCCCGTCGCCGTCGCGCCCGCGCCGCTGGTGCCGGGCAGGGGGGCGGCCGGGCCCGGCGCCGATCCGGCCGGCGAGGCCGGCGTCGCGGGGGCGGGCTGCGGTGACGCCGCCGCGATCGTCCCGTCCCGGTTGAGCTTCGGCAGCCCGGCAGGCGGTTTCCCACCCGGCATCGCCGCCGGCCGGCCGACACCGTAGATTGCCTGGTAGATCTGTTTGGCCACCGGAGCCGCGAACTCCGCGCCGGTCCCGGAGTCCGGGATGGTGACCACGACGGCGAACTGGGGGTCGTTCGCCGGCGCGAAGGAGGCAAACCAGGAGGTGTCCCCTTTACCCTCAACCTCGGCGGTCCCGGTCTTCGCCGCGATCGGGACGACGTCGCTCGGCCAGTCCGCGAAGACTCCGGTGGCGGTGCCCCCGCCCTCCGTCGTCACCCCGCGCAGGCTGTCCCGGATGTAGGCGAGGTTCTCCGGTGAGACCGGCAGCGTCCCGGCCCGGCGCGGCGCGAAGGTCCTGACGACCTTGCCGTCCGGGGACACGGTGGCCTTGGCGAGGGTGGGCTTGTACAGGGTGCCGCCATTGGCGATGGCCGCGTAGGCGACGGCGAGCTGCAGCGGGCTCAGCGACAGGTACTGGCCCTGGCCGATCGCGAACTGGGTGGCGGCACCGGCGTTGTACAGGTAGCCGTCAACGCACGCCTCGGCGGCGTACTTGCGGTACCGCTCGGCCTTGGCCGGGTCGGGTTCCTCCGGGTAGCCGTTCTTGGCCCGCCGGCAGTAGGAGTCCTTGAGCTCCGCCCAGATCGCCTTGGCGCCGGCGCGGTCGACGACGGAGCCCCGCGTCTCGCCGGGCAGATCCAGCCCGGTGGTCCGGCCGAAGCCCATCGCCTGGGCCATCTTGACGAAGTATTCTTTCGGGGGGGAGTAGGGCCCACGGCCGTTACGCAGCCCGCCGTCCGCGAGCCAGGCGTCGTAGGCGAACTTGTCGAAGATGACGTCACAGGAAATGACCAGCGCCTGGTGCAGGGTGATCGGACCGGCCGACTCGCCGTCGAAATTGTGGAAGACCTGGTCACCGATCTGCAGGCTGGGCGCGCAGTCGTAGCGGTCGTTTCCCTTGGCGCCCAGGTTCTGCATCGCGACGGCGGTGGAGATGGCCTTGAAGGTGGAGCCGGCCGGCCCCGACCCCTGGTAGGCCCGCGAGAGCAGCGGGATGCCGTTCGCGGGATCGGACAGCGCCCGGTAATCGCTCTCCGAGACCCCACCGCTAAAGACCGACGGGTCGTAGGACGGCAGGCTCGCCATCGCGATCACCCCGCCGGTGCGCACGTCCAGCACAACCGCGGAGGCGGTGCGCGGGCCACCCCCGAGCTTCTTGATTGTTTCCGTCAGCGCCTGCTCGACCGCCTGCTGCACGTCGAGGTCGAGGTTGAGCACCAGGTGGTCACCGCTGAGCGGCGCGATGGTCGACGCGGTACCGGCCACCCGGCCGAACCGGTCCACCTCCAGGCGTTCCACCCCGTCGGTGCCGCGCAGCTCGTCGTCATAGGTGCTCTCCAGACCGGCGACGCCGATCAGGCTGTTGAGGTGGTAGCCCTTCTCATCCCCCTGCTTGTCGAGCTGGTCCTGACTGACCGGCGCGAGATAGCCCAGCTCGTGCGCGGCCAGCGCGCCATGCGGGTACTCACGGACGGCCTGCAGGTCGGCGGAGACACCGGGGAAGCGGTCGGGATGTTCGATGACGGCGAGGGCCTGCCGCGGACTGACGTCCTTGGCGACCGGTACCGGCTGGTAGGGCGATCCGTTCCAGCAGGGCGGCTTCACCTGGGCGCTACAGAACCGGATCCGCCGGGCGAGCTCGTCCGCGGGGGTGCCGATCACCGCGGCGAGGCGGGCGAGGACGGCCCTGCCCTGGTCGGCCTGCCGATCCGTGGTCGACCGGTTCACCGAGATGACCAGCGACGTACGGTTTCGGACGAGGGCCTGCCCCTTGTCGTCAAGGATCATCCCCCGGGTCGCGGGCGTCACCACCTCGCGGACCCGGTTGGTCTCGGCAACCCGGCGGTAACGGTCACCGTCCAGGATCTGGAGCACCCACAGCCGCGCGCCGAGTGTGATGAGCAGGGAGACGACCAGCACGCGCAGCAGCAGGACACGGACCCGCATCCGGTCGTTCACCGCGGCTCCCGCCGTCGACCGCCGGCCAGCCGCCGGGAGCCCGCGAGCAGCAACGGGAACAGGAACGGGGTGAGCAGGAGGGCGTAGACGCCGGCTACCAACGCCCGCAGCACAGCCTGACCTCCCGTCAACGCCGCCTCACCGAGGATCGAGGTGGTGGCGGCGTATCCGAGAGTGCCCAGCACACTCGCCCCACCGATCGCCGCCAGGGGAACCACCACCGACCGCTCCGCCGCATCCATCGCCAGTCCGACAGCGTAACCGATCAAACACAAAACGAGAGCAGTCTGACCGAGGACATGGCTGGAGGACAGATCGGCCAGCAATCCCGCCACGAAGCCGGCGACCGCGCCGAGCAGTGGCCCCTCGATCAGCGCGATCGCTGCCAACAGAACGAGCATGAGGTCAAGCCGGCCACCGGGCAGACCCAGCCGGGCGATCACGGAGACCTGGAGGATCAGGGCGACGGTCAGGAGCACGACCGCGGCCACGACGGCGCGCCCGCGCAGGGTCTCCTCAGGGCCGGCGATGCCCCACATCACGCTCAACCCGCTCCGCCCCCGACGCCGGATGCCGCCCCGGCCAATGATCCCCCCACCGGCGACCCAGCGGTGGGTGACAGCAGGGCCGGTGGAACGGACGCGGCAGGCTCGGTCGGCACCGGCCTGGGCTTCAGCACCCGGTCGCCGGGGTCGGCCGGTGGCTTGCCGACCACCACCCCGACCAGGTCCAGGGTACCGACCGACGCGTACGGTTTGACCTCGGCGGTCCGCGACAGACCATCGACGTCGGTGACCTTGGTGACCACACCGATCGGGACGCCGGCGACGTAGTCGAGACTGCCGAAGGTGACCATCCGATCACCCTTCTGCACCCGATATGAGGCGTCGTACAGCGTGAAGGTCAACGTGCCCGGTCCCTGCCCACCGGTCACGGCACCGAGCAGCTGGGTGCGTTCGAGCCGTGCTCCGATGTGACTACCCGGGTCGCAGGCCAGCCGGACGATTGCGGTGTGCTCGGTCACGCCGGACACCGTGCCGACCAGCCCGTCGGCATTGAGCACGGTCTTGTCGACCACGATGCCGTCGGCCCTGCCGGCGTTGATGGTGACGGTCCAGTCCGTCCCCGTAACGTCACCGACCGCAATCACCTTCGCCGGCACGATGGTGTACTGGCCCTTGTCCGCCAACAACCGGAGGTCGGCGAGTTCGGTCGACATCCGGCCGATCTCGGTGTCGTCGGCGATCTGGCGGCGCAGGCGGGCGTTCTCCTCCGCGAGTCGATCCGCCCGGTCGTGATAGCGGTTCGGATGCGTCAGGGAGGAGGCGGTCCGGCCAATCGGGCGGGTGACCGTCGTGACGCCGTTCTCGACCCCCCCGAAGATCGAGTGCAGAACCCCACGTGCTCCAGTGGCCGATCTTCCGGTCCGGTAGTCCAAGGTGATCAGGGTGAAGGCGATGATGAGCAGGGCGACGATCACCAGGCGGGATCGCCTCGTGCCACGGCCCACAACACCCTCCGAACACACTCTTATGCGATCCGGTGCCGCGTGGCGACGGCCACGCGGCACCAGGCACCGCTCCGGCTATATCCAATGGGAAGGGATCGGTCCAATGGGAAGGGATCGGCAAAGGCCCTGCGCAAGCGCCTAGCGCCGCGGCTCGGAGATCAGTACCTGCTGTAGGGCCTCGAACTCCTCCACGCACTTACCCGACCCCATTGCAACCGAATGCAGCGGATTCTCCGCGATGTGGATCGGCATGCCGGTCTCCTGCCGCAGCCGCTCGTCGAGACCGCGCAGCAGCGCCCCGCCGCCGGTGAGGACGATGCCGCGGTCCATGATGTCGCCGGAGAGCTCCGGCGGGCAGCGGTCGAGGGTTACCTTCACCGCGTCGATGACCGCGTTGACCGGATCCTCGATCGCCTTGCGGATCTCCTCCGCGGTCACCACGATCGTCTTCGGCAGTCCGGTGATCAGATCACGCCCACGGATCTCGGCGCTGGGCTCGTCGGGAACCTTGTGCGCCGACCCGATCGCCATCTTGATCTCCTCGGCGGTGCGTTCGCCGAGCATCAGCGAGTACTCCTTCTTGACGTAGGAGATGATCGCGACGTCGAGTTCGTCCCCGGCGGTACGGATCGACTGGCTGGTGACAATGCCGCCCAGTGAGATCACGGCGACCTCGGTGGTGCCCCCGCCGATGTCCACGACCATGTTGCCGGTCGGCTCGTGCACCGGCAGACCAGCGCCGATCGCCGCGGCCATCGGCTCCTCAATGATGTAGACCTTGCGGGCGCCGGCCTGATAGCCGGCGTCCTTCACGGCCCGCTGTTCCACGCCCGTGATGCCGGAGGGCACGCATACGACCAGCCTGGGCTTGGCGAAATGGCGCCGCCGGTGCACCTTCTGGATGAAGTAGCGCAGCATCCGCTCGGTCGTCTCGAAGTCGGCGATGACGCCGTCCTTCAGCGGCCGCACGGCCACCACGTTGCCGGGCGTCCGGCCGATCATCCGCTTGGCGTCGGTTCCGACGGCGAGGATGCCCGAGGTGGTGGTATTGATCGCGACCACGCTCGGTTCGTTGAGGACGATCCCGCGGCCACGCACGTACACCAGCGTGTTGGCGGTACCGAGGTCGACGGCCATGTCACGACCGAGGAACGACAGCGAACTGGACATCGTCGGGTACCGACCTTCCCGGGGGATGCGGTCCTGGCCGCCTCCGGCGCGACCGACAGGCACGGCCTACCGAGGAGCCGGAGAAGCGCGTGGAACACGTACAGAGTTCGTAGATCGGACAGGACGACCCGGGCGCCCACCGGGAATTCGACCACGGCCACCGACCACGACCCTGTCGGTTACCGCGACCCACCGGACACGCTCCGGGCAAGTACTTGAAGGGTAGACCGACACCGGGCCCCTCGCCGCCCCGGTCGGTGATGGGCCGGTTTCGTGTCACCCTTGGGCCGGAACCCCCCTGCGCACACCCATGAGTCACGAGGGCGACACGCCCACGGTCCAGGCCAGGCCAGGAGAGGCCACCCGAAATCCGACCGGAGGCGTCTCGATGCGTCTCGATGCGTCTCGGGAACGCCCCGGTCGGTGTGAACGGCTACGCGGTCAGCTCAGGCCCGGGAAGAAGAGATCGATCTCCCGCTTGGCGGACTCCGGCGAGTCCGAGCCGTGCACGAGGTTCTGGCCGATCTCCAGCGCGTAGTCCCCACGCAGCGAGCCGGGCGCGGCCTTGACCGGATCGGTTGCGCCGATCAGCCCACGCGACGCCTCCACCGCACGCGGCCCCTCGGCCACGAGGGCCACCAGCGGCCCGGAGGTGATGAAGTCGACCAGTTCACCGAAGAACGGCTTGCTGGCGTGCTCGCCGTAGTGCGTCTCGGCGACGGACCGCTCCAACGTGCGCAGTTCGAGCGCCACCAGAGTGAGCCCCTTGCGCTCGAGCCGGCCGACGACCTCACCGACGAGGCCACGGCTGACGCCATCGGGCTTGACCAGGATGAGGGTGCGCTCGACGGACACGGTACTCCTTCTCGATCATCGACTTCGTCGTCCTCGACGAGGGACCCGAGGATCCCTCGCCAACCTACAGGGTGCCCACGTCCGCACCGTGACGGGACCGCGGCGTCCCGGGAACGCCCCGCAACCGCACCAGGAACGCGTCGGGAACATGTCGGAAAAACCCAGGAGGACGTCACGGACGCAGCAACGCCCGGGCCCGACCCACGACGGAGGCCGAACCGGTAACCACCACGCCGGCGCCACCCAGATCGGTGTCCTCCTCGGCGAGGCGCACCCCGGCGTCGAGCGCGTCGTCCAACCGGGGTACGACCTCCACCCGGTCGGAGCCGAAGACACCCACGGCGACTGCGGCGAGACCGTCGACCGGCAGCGCTCCGGGCCCGGCACCGGCGGTGACCACCACCGTGTTCAGGACCGGCTCCAGGACGGCCAGGAGCTCCGCCGCATCCCGCTCGGCGGCACCGTCCCGAGCGGCGGCACCGTCCCGCTCGGCGGCACCGTCCCGCTCGGCGGCACCGTCCCGCTCGGCGGCACCGTCCCGCTCGGCGGCACCGTCCCGAGCGGCGGCACTCTCGGCCTCGCGCTCGATGGCGATGACCCCGACAAGGACGTCGAAGGTGAACGCCTCGTCGAGCGCCGCGGCCAGCGCGCCCGCCGCCACAGGCGAGCCGGCCACGTCAAGAATGATCGTCGGGGACCGGCGGACGACCTCCAGCCGGCCCCGGGAGTCCACCTCGGCAAAACCGGCGCGGACCGCATCGACGTCGAGTTGGTTGCGCCCGCCGCCGAGGAACGCCTCGACCGCGGCCAGCGCGACCGCCGCGTTATGGGCCTGATGCGCGCCGTGCAGCGGCAGGAAGATCTCCTCGTAGGTGCCGCCCAGCCCCTTCAGCATGATCATCTGCCCCCCGACGGCCACCTGCCTGCCGAGTACACCGAACTCCAGCCCCTCCCGGGCGACCATCGCCCCGGTCTCGGCGGCGCGCCGCAGCAGCGCCTGCGCGGCGGGCAGGACCTGCTGGGCCAGCACGACCAGGGTGCCGGCGCGGATGACTCCCGCTGTCCGCGCGGTGATCCGGTCCAGGAGCGCCGCCGGCTCCCACTCGCCCACCGCCACGGGGGTGACGACCGACACCGGCGCGTCGAGCAGTGCGCTCAGCTCGCCGGCGTCGTCCCAGCCGGACTCGATCACGGCGAGGTCGGCGGGGGCGTCGGCGAAGGCGGCGAAGGCCACGGCGGCAAGCAGCTCGAAGGCACTCAGCCGGCCGTCATCCTCGATCAGCGGCAGGTACGGCGCGATATCGGCGTAGGCGCGGCCGAGGACGCCGGGATCGATCGTGGCGTCGGCCAACCCCACCCGCTGCTCGGCCCCGAGCCAGCCCGGCGAACTCAACGATCCCGCGCGGATGCCGAACGAGTGCAGCAGGGCGGTGATCGCGGACACCGTGGAGCTCTTCCCCACCGAACCGGTCACCACGATGCTCGGAAGGGCCCGCTGCGGCTGGCCGAGCAGATCCAGCAGACGGCGCAGCCGGTCGAAGCCCGGGCGGGCGCGGATGTCGCGGCGCTGGGAGTACTCGGCCGCGAACGCGCGTGGACCCTCCCGCTCGTGATCAGGAGCATGGGTGGTTCCGGCGGTCCCGGCAGCGCCTGTCACATCCCCGATGGTACGGCCCGATGGGACGGGTCCACCGGGTTCACTCCCGCCTACGCAGGTGCCCACGCCTGTACCCGCGCTCCCCCGCAAAGGACGCGTCCGGCGCACCTGTCCGCGGACTACTGTCGACCCCAGGTCGAAGGAGGGCGAAACCAGCCGGTGAAGTGGAACCAACCTGTGAAGTGGACGTACGAGTCGGCGTGGGCCGCCCTGAACAACACGGTGGATCTCGAGAAGCAGACGATGCCGGCAGGTCGGCCGGTGCCGAGCCTTGCCCGGATGCGGGAGCTGGCGGGCCGGCTCGGGGATCCGCACCGGGCGGTTCCGCTGATCCACCTGACCGGCACGAACGGCAAGACCTCGACGGCGCGGATCATCTCGGCGCTGCTGGACGCGGCGGGGCTGCGGGTGGGGCTGTACACCAGTCCGCATCTGGAGCAGGTGAACGAGCGTCTGGTCGTCGACGGCCGACCGATCGGCGACGAGGAGTTCGGACGCTGCGTGGGCACCGTCCTGGACGCGGCCGCCCCGATGAGTGGACGGCCCACCTTCTTCGAGCTGCTGACGGCCACCGCCTTCCGATGGTTCGCCGACCTGGCCGTCGACGTCGCCGTGGTCGAAGTGGGCCTGCTCGGTCGCTGGGACGCCACGAACATCGCCGATGGGCGAGTCGCGGTCGTCACCAGTATCGGCGCGGATCATCTGGACTACGCCGGGAGTATGGCGGGCGTGGCCCGCGAGAAGGCCGGGATCGTCAAGCCCGGCAGTCACCTGGTGCTCGGCGAGGTGGACCCCCGCTTCGACGACATCTTCACCCGGACCCCGGCCACGGACGTCCTGCGGCTGGGTCGGGACTTCGCCGCGGTCGCCGGCCACCCGGACGCGGCGGGTCGACGGGGCGGTTTCCGCACCCCGCAGGCGCGCTACGACGACGTGCGGCTGTCCCTGCACGGTGCCTATCAGGATGCCAACGCGGCGTGCGCCCTGGCCGCCGTGGAGACCTTCGTCGGTCATTCCCTCCCCGACGTCGTGGTCCGGGCCGGTCTCGGGGGCGTCCGGGCGCCGGGACGCCTGGAAATCGTGCGCGCACAGCCGCTGTGCGTGCTTGACGGGGCGCACAACCCGGCAGCAGGCGCGGCGCTCGCCCGGTCCCTGCGTGAGGAGTTCCCCGGGCGAGAGTGGACCGTCGTCTACGGGGCGCTGCGCGGTCACGACTACGAGGGGACTCTCGCGGAACTGCGCCACCAACCGATCAGCTCGCTAATCGCCTGCGAACCGGCGTCACCGCGGGCCATCCGCGCCGAGCACCTGGTCTCCGCGGCGCGGGCGCGGGCGATGCCGGCCCACGCCGCATCCGACGTCGGCTGCGCCGTCCGCCACGCCCTGCGGGACGCGGCGGGGCCGGGTGGGGCGATCCTGGTGACCGGGTCCTTCTACCATCTGGCTGAGGCCCGCCGGACCCTGACCGCGCTGGACCCGACGCACGGAATGCACTGAGTGACCCGACGCGCGGGCCGCGCCGAGTCGCACGGGACACGCCGAGTGGGCGCCGGGTAGGCGCCGTCAGGCCGACTTCTCCTGGCGGGGAGCCCGCTTGGACACGACGTCGCGCGGGACCAGCGTCGGATTGACGTGCTCCAGCACGACCTCGCGGGTGACGACGACCCGGGCCACATCCTTGCGGCTCGGGATGTCGTACATCACCGAGAGCAGGACCTCTTCCATGATCGCCCGCAGCCCACGGGCACCGGTCCCACGCAGGATCGCCTGGTCCGCGATGGCCTCGAGCGCGTCCGAGGTGAAGTCGAGGTCGACGCTGTCCAGCTCGAACAGCCGCTTGTACTGGCGGACGAGGGCGTTCTTCGGCTCGGTGAGGATGCGGATCAGCGCCTCACGATCCAGGTTGGACACGCTGGTGATCACCGGGAGCCGGCCGATGAACTCCGGAATCATGCCGTACTTCAGCAGGTCCTCGGGCATGATGTCGCCGAAGACGTCGGATCCGTCCGGGTCGTCCTTGCCGTGCAGTACGGCGCGGAACCCCAGCGACTTCTTGCCGATCCTCGACTCGATGATCCGGTCGAGCCCGGCGAACGCCCCGCCCACGATGAACAGCACGTTCGTCGTGTCGATCTGGATGAACTCCTGATGCGGATGCTTGCGCCCGCCCTGTGGCGGCACGCTGGCCGTGGTGCCTTCGAGGATCTTCAACAGGGCCTGTTGCACGCCCTCACCGGACACATCCCGCGTGATGCTCGGGTTCTCCGACTTCCGGGCGATCTTGTCGACCTCGTCGATGTAGATAATCCCGGTCTCGGCCTTTTTGACGTCATAGTCGGCGGCCTGAATGAGTTTGAGCAGAATGTTCTCGACGTCCTCCCCGACGTAGCCCGCCTCGGTCAGCGCGGTGGCGTCGGCGATGGCAAACGGGACGTTGAGCATTCGCGCGAGAGTCTGGGCGAGCAGCGTCTTGCCGCAGCCCGTCGGCCCGAGCAGCAGGATGTTGCTCTTCGCGAGCTCGACCTCGCCCTTGCTCCCGTCACCGCTGGATCCGCCCGCCTGGACCCGCTTGTAGTGGTTGTAGACCGCGACGGAGAGGGTCTTCTTCGCCGTCTCCTGCCCCACCACGTAACTGTCGAGGAACTCGTAGATCTCGCGCGGCTTGGGCAGTTCGTCCCATTTGAGCTCGGAGGATTCGGAC
>NZ_CDWWXA010000094.1:15563-16198 GCF_977971845.1 Frankia sp. CeCAU1
ATAGACGCCAGGGCCGGCGATGAGCTTCTTCACCTGCTTCTGCGACTTACCGCAGAACGAGCACTTGAGCAGGTCACCGCCATCACCGATGCGTGCCACCGAGGACTCAGTCCCTTCGTCCAGACGATGGTGTCGCCTGCATGTCAGGGGCGGTTGACACCGCCCAGTCGTCGCGTGTCTGCCTGCAACCATCCCCGTGGGGACGGTACCCCGCCGAGCCGTCCGGTGAGAGCCCAATCGCTCGGCTCATACCGGTCAGCCTACGGTCACCTTGGCCGTCCTCGCCCGTCCACGCAGTCCCATTAGGCCATCGCGTCACGGACGAGAACCGCTGACCGGGTTTCACCGCGTCGGCGCGTCGGGTGTGGTAGCGGCCGACGGCCGACGACCGCGTGCCGGCCTCACGAGACGTCACGCCTCGCGAGGCTCCGACCGCGGGCTCGGACCGCCGGCCCGGCACCTCAGCGAGCGGTGGCGAGCCGGGAGGACTTCCGGGTCTTGATGACCTCGTCGATCAGGCCGTACTCCTTGGCCTCGTCGGCGCTGAAGATCTTGTCACGCTCGATGTCCTTGCGGATGTCCTCTTCCTTCTTGCCGGTGTGGACCGCGAGCATCCGCTCCAGCAGAGAGCGCAT
>NZ_CDWWXA010000094.1:16606-21094 GCF_977971845.1 Frankia sp. CeCAU1
GCCGTACTCGCCGCGGGAGGTCTTCTCGATGATGTTCGGCAGGACGTAGCGGCCCTGCGGCCCTGCGGCTGGGCGGCGGGCCTGCTCGTGCCGCATCTGCTGGTACAGCGTGTCGTGGAACATGGTGGCTGCCTCCGGGACGGATGACGACGGTTCGATCCGGTGAGCGGGGGCTCCGCTCAGCTCACCGGGCCTTCGCTGGGAACCTGGCGGGCCTGCTGGACGACGTGGTCGACGAAGCCGTAGTCCTTGGCCTCCTCGGCCGTGAACCACCGGTCCCGGTCGGAGTCGCGCTCGATCTGCTCGATCGGCTGACCGGTGTGGAAGGCGATGCGCTCCTGCATCATCCGCTTGGTGTACAGCATCTGCTCCGCCTGGATGGCGATGTCGGAGGCGGTGCCCCCGATACCACCGGACGGCTGGTGCATCATGATCCGCGCGTGCGGCAGGGAGTAACGCTTGCCCGACGCACCGGCGCAGAGCAGGAACTGCCCCATCGACGCGGCGAGACCGAGCGAGACGGTCGCGACATCGTTCTCGACGAACTGCATAGTGTCGTAGATCGCCATACCGGCGCTCACCGACCCACCCGGCGAGTTGATATAGAGGAAAATGTCGCGGGTCGGATCCTCCGCGTTGAGCAGCAGGAGTTGCGCGCAGATCGCGTTGGCGATCGAGTCCTCGACGACCGAGCCGAGGAAGACGATGCGGTTGGCCAACAGACGGTTGAACACCTGGTCGTCGAACGCGGGTCCACCCTGACCGGGTGCACGAAGGTCCGGACCCGGAACCGGCAGGCGCGGGGCTGCGATGTTACTCACGGTCAGCTCCTCGACTTCCTCACATGGGACGGCTGATTGACCGGCTCGACACTATCTGTGACACGCCCCAGTTCCCGCCCTTCCCGCCCGATGTTCGCGCTGGGCGTGAGGACGGGCCAGCCCCACCGGCCCAGGGCCGGTGGGCGCTCATGGCCAGCCGGGTGCGGGCTGGTTCGGCGCGGCGCCGTCCGGTCACGGAAGGCGGCGATGGTGAGACGAACAGCGGGGCCGGCCACGGTTCCAGGTGGGAACGGTGACCAACCCCCACGGTTCGCCTGTTATGACCCGATGGTTGCTTCGGGAGGAACGCGACCGCGCCAGCGGCGAGGCGCTGATCAGCCGTTGCCGTCGGTCTCCGCCTCGACCGGCTCGACCGTGGCGTCCCCGTCCCCGGGGGCGACGACCTCCGCCGCGACGGTGACATCGCGGCCATGATCGGCGTCGGCGTCGGCGTCCGGCTGCGGACGGGCTGGCAAAGCGAGCTCGACGGGGGTCCCCGCACCGTCGACGACCTTGGCGTTCTCCAGCAACAGGAAGAGCGCCTTGGTCCGCAGGACGTCGGCCATCAGGGCCGTGAGACCCTCGCCCTGCGCAAGCTGCTTAGCGTAGACGTCCGGCTGCACCCCGGAGCGCTGAGCGCGCAGGATGAGCTGCTCCATCAGCTCGCCCTGGTCGATCCCGATCGACTCGGCATCGATCACCGCGTCCAGGATGAACTGGGAGCGGATCGCCTTGCCGGCGGACTCGCGGACCTCCGCGTCGAACTCCTCCTCGGTCTGGCCGAGGGTCTCCAGGTAGGACGGGCGGTCCGTGCCGATGTACTCCAGCTCGCGGGAGAGGCGGTGCTCACGGGCCTCGATCTCGCCGACGAGCAGCGAGCCGGGCACCGGCACCTCCACCCGCCCCAGGAGGCTTTCCAGCAACTTCTCCCGGGCCTGGCCGACCTGTTCGGTGCGGCGCGACTGCTCCAGGCGCGTCCGGATGTCCGCGCGCAGCTCGTCGAGGGTGTCGAACTCGCTGGCGGTGGTCGCGAAGTCGTCGTCCAGGGCCGGGAGCTCCTTCTCCTTGACCCCGCGGACCGTCGCCGTCACCTGGGCGGGCTGACCGGCTTGCTCACCGGAGAGCAGCTCCGTGGTGAAGGTGCGGGTCTCGCCGTCCGTGGCGCCGATGATCGCGTCGTCGAGACCCTCGACCAGGTTGCCGCTACCGACCTCGTAGGACAGCCCGGTCGCCTCGGCACCATCGATCGGCGTGCCGTCCGCCTCGGCGGACAGGTCGAGCGAGACGTAGTCACCCGCCTGCACGGCCCGCTCCACCGGCGTGAGCACCGCGAAACGATCACGCAGCGCGCCGAGCTGCTCCTCGACCTGCTCGTCGGTGACCTCGACGGCGTCAACGGTGATCTCAAGCTCCGAGAACTCCGGCAGGGTCACCTCGGGCCGGACATCCACCTCGGCGGTGAAGACGAGCTGGCCGCCGTCGACGAACTCGGTGATGTCCACCTCGGGCCGGGACAGCACATCGACCTCCTCGGCCTGCACGGCCTCGGAGTAGAGCTGCGGCAGCGCCTCCTGGACGGCCTCGTCCAGGATGACACCCCGGCCTAGCCGCTGGTCCAGGATGCGCGGCGGGACCTTGCCCGGCCGGAAGCCCGAGACCCGGACCTGGCGGGCAAGCTTGCGATATGTGGCCTCGAGCGAGGGCTTGAGCTCGTCGAAGGGCACCTCGACAGTGAGCTTGACCCGGGTCGGGCTGAGGGTCTCCTTGGTGGCCTTCACGGCGCGGCGGTCTCCTGGTACGACGTTGGACAGGGGGGTGACACGCCGAGGGTATCGGTCGGGGCGGGGAGACTCGAACTCCCGATCTCCTGCACCCAAAGCAGGCGCGCTAGCCACTACGCTACGCCCCGAGGCGTCGCCTGCTCATTCTACGGGGTAAGCTCGCATCGATCACCTCGCGGGTGTAGCTCAATGGCAGAGCCCCAGCCTTCCAAGCTGGTCATGCCGGTTCGATCCCGGTCACCCGCTCCACTCTTCACCCCCTGGTCAGGGCTATGTTCCGGCCAGGGGGTGAAGATCGTTCAGACAGTCAGCATCGGGTCATAGGCCATCCACGGGCCACTAGGCCGGCACGAGAGCCCCCGCGGCCCCGTCCTCGGGGGTGTCGTCCGGGCGTGGCGCGGGAGGTGGCACGCTCCCCTGCTGCGCGGCCAGGACGGCGCTGAGGGCGTCCGCGATGGCCGCGTCAGCCTCGGTGGATGCGTGCTGGTAGATGAGCGCGGCGCGGGGCGAGTCGTGCCCCATGCGCGTCATCAGGTCCCGCAGACTCGCCCCGGTCCTAGACGCCAGCGTGTTGCCGGTGTGCCGCAGGTCGTGAAAGTGCAGGTTCGGCATGCCGATGGCAGCAACCGCGTCTGACCATCCCACGAGCTTCCGGAAGTTCCCGCGGCGCAGAAATCCACCCTTCGGTCCTGTGAACACGAATGCCGCCGGATCGTCCGCCACATATTCGGCAAGGTGGATCCGAAGCCACGGCAGAATCACCGCTGGGAGAGACACGGTACGGACACCCGCCCGGGACTTGGGCGGACCGAGAACGACCCCTTGCCCACCGATCTCCACCAGGGACTGCCTGATGTGCACGATGCCGTCGTCGGTGTCGAGGTCGCGTCGCTGAAGCGCGGCCACTTCACCCCACCGCAGGGAGGCAAAGGTGGTCACCAGCACGAGCGCTCGGTACCGACCACCAAGCTTCTCCGCGAGAGCGAACACCTGAGAAACGGTCAGGACCGGACGCTCGGGAGCGTTCTCCTGATCGGCCCCGGGGATACGGCACGGGTTGGTCCTGATCAGCTCGTCTTCCCGGACCGCAGTCATGAGCACGGCGCGCAGCAGCCGGTACGCCTTCGCCGTCGTACCCACCGACACGCCCGATTCGAGTAGCTTTGTCCGCCACTCGCGGATGATCGGAGTCGTGAGCTTGCCGATCGGAATACCCCCGATGTACGGCGTGATATGCCGGGTGAGGAGCCCCGAATACAGGCCGATCGTGCGTGGCCTGAGATTGGGCCGCTCGACAATCCAGCGGGCGGCGTAGTCGGTCAGGGTAACCTTTCCGCGCTCCGGATCGATCCATTCTCCGCGCAGTATTTGACCCTCGATGAGGGTCAAATACCGTTCCGCTTCACTCTTCCGCGCGAATGTCTCGGGTGCGGTGCGCTGCTGTCCGTCCGGCCCGGGATAGCGGACCTGGTATCGGCCGGACTCGCGGCGGCGAATGCTGCCGAAGCGGCGACGGGCGGCCATCAGATCACGCTCCGTACGTCGCGCCAAACCTTGGAGACCGTGAGCGACTCGACACGACCGGCCGCGATATGGGCGTCAACGTCGGCGGAGGTCAGCCGGATCGACCGGCCGATGCGGTGGAACGCGATACGCCGTTCCGCAACCAGGCGGCGCACGTACCGGACACTCATGTTCATCCGGGCAGCGGCCTGCTCGACGGTCAGGATGTCGCCCAACGGCGCCGGTGGGGAGGTCGTACCGGCGGCCGGTCGCGTCGACGCTCGGTGGCGGGCGGGTATCGCGAGGACCACACCGCCCGCCTGTGGGCTGGTAAGGGATTGAGCCACGATAGGTGTGCCTTCTTCCGTTTCGAGGGGAGTGGG
>NZ_CDWWXA010000095.1:0-19932 GCF_977971845.1 Frankia sp. CeCAU1
GTGGGGGGGGTCGCGGGAGTCTCCTGCGCCGCGGGAGCCGCGTCCCGCGGCCGCGCGGCGTCCTGGATGTCCTGCTTGGTGACGCGTCCACCCGGCCCGGTTCCCGCCACGGTTCCCAGGTCCACGCCGAGCTCGGCGGCCATCTTGCGCACCAGCGGGGTGACGTAGCGACCGATGCCGCCGCCGTTCCCGTTGGCGGCGGCCGGGGCCTGGGCCGGGACCGGGGTGAGCTCCGGCTGACGAGCGAACGCCGGTGCCGGCGCGGGCGTCGGCGCGGGTGCGGGCGTCGGAGTGGGCGGAGGCGGCGGTGCCGCGGCAGCCGGCTTCACGGGTTCCGGCGCCGGTTCGGGTTCCGGCGCGGCGGGCGCCTGCGTGGCCTGCGCCGGTGCGGTGCCGCCACCCGCGGACCCGTCGTCGATCACCGCGAGCTCGACGCCGACCTCGACGGTCTCATCCTCGGCGACCTTGATCGAGCTGACGACACCGGAGGCGGGGGCGGGGATCTCGGTGTCGACCTTGTCGGTGCTGACTTCGAGCAGTGGCTCGTCGGCCTCGACGCGTTCACCCTCCTGCTTCAGCCACCGCGTGACGGTTCCCTCGGAGACACTCTCCCCGAGCCGGGGCATTGTGACAGATACAGACATGCTGGAACGACTCCTTTGTCGCGTCCGGCATCTGCACCGCGCGGGCGGCCGGCCGGAGGCGCTCATGCTTGGCGTGGCCTGAATCCTGGGCGGATCGGGCCGCGGGGGTGGCACGGGCAGGCACGATCCAGGGCGGTGCCCGCTAACCGTGGACGTGAAGGGGCTTGCCGGCCAGCGCCAGATGCGCCTCGCCGAGAGCCTCGGACAGCGTGGGATGCGGGTGGATGAGCTGGGCGACCTCGGCGGGGAACGCCTCCCAGTTGGTGATGAGCTGAGCCTCGGCGATGAGCTCGCCGACCCGGTCGCCGACCATGTGCACGCCCACCACCGGACCATCGGGGACCGCGATCACAGTGACCGCACCGGAGGTCCTGAGGATCTGGGACTTGCCGTTGCCCGCCAGGTTGTAGGTGACCGTCTTGATCTCGCCGTACCGCTCCCTGGCGACCGCGGCGGTCAGGCCGACCGAGGCCACCTCCGGGTGGGAGTAGGTGACCCGCGGAACGTTGTCGTAGTCGACCGGCACCGGGCCCAGCCCGGCAAGCTGCTCGGCGACGAAGATGCCCTCGGCGAAGCCGACGTGGGCGAGCTGGAGCCCGGGCCGCAGGTCGCCCAGCGCGGACACGGTCGGAATGTTCGTGCGTAGCTGACGGTCGACCAGCACATAGCCGCGGTCGGTCGCGATGCCGACCTCCTCGTAGCCGAGACCTTCCGAGACCGGTCCACGACCGACCGCGACGAGCAGCAGTTCGGCCTCGATGGTGGTCCCGTTTTCGAGGGACACCGTCACGCCCTGGTCGGTGGACTTCACCCCGGAGAACCGCGCGCCGAGATGCTGCTTGATGCCGCGCTTGCGGAAGGCACGCTCCAGCAGCTTGGAGCTGGACTCGTCCTCGAGCGGGACGAGGTGCGGCAGCGCCTCGACGATGGTCACCTCGGCCCCGTAGGACCGCCAGACGGAGGCGAACTCGCATCCGATGGCCCCGGCGCCCAGTACCACCGCGGAGGCCGGCACATGGTCGAGGGTCAGGGCGTCATCGCTGGTGATGACCTTGTCGTGGTCGATGTCCAGGCCGGGCAGGGTCTTGGAATAGGAACCGGTCGCGAGCAGGACGTGCCGACCCTCGATGACCCGGTCGCCGACGGCCACGGCGGTCGGGGAGACCAGCCGGCCGAATCCCTCGACGGCCTCGATCCCCCGGGACTTGATCAGGCCGGTCAACCCCTTGAAGAGCCCGGCGATGACCGAGTCCTTGTAGGAGTTGACCGCGGCCATGTCGATGCCGTCGAGGGTCGAGCGAACCCCGAAGGCCTCGCTTTCGTTGATGTTGTCAACGATCTCCGCCGAATGCAGCAGCGCCTTGGTCGGGATGCAACCTCGGTGCAGGCAGGTGCCGCCGAGCTTGTCCTTCTCGATCAGAACGACGCTCAGGTCGAGTTCCGCGGCGCGCAGCGCGGCGGCGTATCCGCCGCTGCCGCCACCGAGGATGACCAGGTCGACGGGACCGGCCGCTGAATTCGCCACGCCAGGGGTCCCTTCTCGTTGAATCCTGTGGTCTTGCCGGTGGTGCCGAGAGCGTTACTAGTAGCGTCTGCTACGTTGAGTGACAAAGCCGGTGACGCGGTTGGCCGCCGCCCCCGGCGGCGTTCCCACCGCTGAGCGCGGCCGCCGAAGCAGGAGCGTCAGGCCACGGCTCGCCCAGCCACGGCAACCGGATGCCAGTCTTTCACGTCGTGAGCCCACTGCCGCTCGGATGGGCGTGACTGTGCTGCATTGCGCGAGGCGCCAGCAACCATTGTGTACCTACCTTCCCCCGCAGGTCAGCCCTCGGCCGGGGACTCAGCCGGGGAACCGGTGGCCGAACCGGGGGAGGCCGTCGTCGTCGCGCGGTCCTGCGCCAGCTGGACGAGCGTGCGTACGATCATGCCGGTGCCTCCCTTGGGGGTGTGGCCGTAGGGCTCTCCACCGTTCCAGGAGGGACCGGCGATGTCGATGTGCGCCCAGGACACCTTCTCGGGGACGAACGAGGCGAGGAAGTGCGCGGCGACCAGCATGCCGCCGTCTCGGTTGCCTCCCGGTGGCACGTTGGCGATGTCGGCCACCGTCGAGTCCAGTCCCTTGCGCAGATCGGGCGGAAGGGGCATCGGCCAGACGCTCTCGTCGGCGGCGGCCGCCGCCGACGCGACCGCGTCCACCGCGGCCGCACGACCCATCAGTCCGCTCGTCCGGTGGCCGAGGGCGACGATCTGTGCGCCGGTCAGGGTGGCCACGTCCACGATCAGGTCCGGTGACTCCTCGTTGGCGCGGACGAGGGCGTCGGCGAGCACCAGCCGGCCCTCGGCGTCGGTGTTGAGCACCTCCACCCGGGTGCCGCCGCGCAGGGTGAGAACGTCGGAGGGACGGATCGCGTCGCCCGAGGGCATGTTCTCCGCGCAGGGCATCCAGCCGGTGAGAGTGATCGGGAGCTTGAGCCGGGCCGCGGCGATGACGGTGCCGAGCACCGCGGCCGCGCCCGCCATGTCGGTCTTCATCCATTCCATGGAGGTCGACGGCTTCAGGGACAACCCCCCGGAATCGAAGGTGATGCCCTTGCCGACCAGCGCCAGCGCCGGCCGCTCGGATCCACCGCCGCGCCATTCCAGCCGCACCAGCCGCGGTGGATTCGCGGATCCCTGGCCGACACCGAGCAGGCCTCCGAAGCCGCCCTCGGCGAGCGTCACCTCGTCGAGGACCTCGACCGTCACGCCGACGGCGGTGGCCCGCTCGACGGCGATGTCGGCGAGCAGGGCGGGGGACAGATGGCTCGGCGGCGTGTTCACCAGATCGCGGACCAGGGTGACCGCATCCGTGACGACGGTGGCCCGGCGCAGTTCCTCTTCCGCTGTCGGGAGGCTCTGCTCGTCGACGAGCACCGTCAGCTCCTCGACGGGGCGGGGGCGGCCGTTCGCCGACGTGGTGCGCAGCCCGTCGTAGGAGTAGGTGCCGAGCAACGCGCCTTCGGCCACGGCCCGCACCGACTCCGACGTGACCGCGCCCGGCGCGGCCGCCAGAGCGACGGCCACCCGCGCGGTCCCGGCGAGGGAGCGCACCGCGACCCCGGCCGCCCGGCGTAGTGCCTCGGTGCCGATCGGCGTGGAGGACATCGGCGTGGACGACATCGGCGTGGACGACATCGGCGTGGACGACATCGGCGTGGAGGACATCGGCGTGGACGACGTGGCGAGGGGGCCCAGCCCGACCGCGAGAACCGTCGCGCAGGGCACAGTACCGAGGGTGGCGAAGCGGACCGTCTCGCCGGCCTTGCCGGTCGCGCCCAGCGAGGCAAGCACCTGCGTCAGCCTGCCGCCGAGCGCGGCGTCCAGGTCCGCCGCGCCCCCGGCTACGAGGAGCCCCTCGTCGCCGGTGGCGGTGGCGATCACCACCGCGTCCACATCGAGATCGGCGAGAGCGGCGGCACTGGGCACGATGGTGGTCATGCAGTGAGCGTATTGAACGGGAGGTCTTCCCGACGGGGAGCCGGACCCCACCGGCGGGTGGCCGGAGGCCAGGCCCGCGGTCGTTTCGACCGGTGCCGGCCGGACACTAGGCTGCTGGCCATGGCAGAGCTGCGTCGATCCCCAGAGCTGCGTCGATCCCCGCTGTACGACCGGCACGTCGAACTGGGCGCGAAGATGGCCGGGTTCGGTGGCTGGGAGATGCCGATCGAGTACACCGGCCGCGGGGTGCTCGCCGAGCACCAGGCGGTCCGCGGCGCGGTCGGGATCTTCGACGTCAGCCATCTCGGCAAGGCCAGGATCGCCGGCCCCGGTGCCGCCGCCTTCGTCAACGCCTGCCTGGCCAACGACCTGCGCCGGATCGGCCCCGGCCAGGCGCAGTACACCTTGTGCTGCGAGGAGACCGGCGGGGTCGTCGACGATCTGATCGCCTACCTGTACTCCGACGAGGAGGTCTTCCTCGTCCCGAACGCCGCGAACACCGCCCAGGTCGTCGCTCGCCTCGCCGCGGCGGCGCCGGCGGGCGTGTCCGTCACCGACCTGCACACCGGGTACGGCGTGGTAGCGGTCCAGGGACCGGCCTGCGCCGACCTGCTCGGCGCCCTCGGCCTGCCCACCGGCGGGACGTATATGAGTTTCGTCGACGCGGAGTGGAAGGGCCACCCGGTGATCGTGTGCCGGTCGGGCTACACCGGAGAGCGAGGCTACGAGCTGTTGTCTCGTTGGGACGACACCCCTGCGCTGTGGGATGCGCTGTTCGCGGCGGGTGGGCCGCTCGGCGTCGTGCCGGTCGGCCTCGGTGCCCGCGACACGCTGCGGACCGAGATGGGGTATCCGCTGCATGGCCAGGACCTCTCTTTGTCGATCACGCCGGTCCAGGCTCGCTCCGGGTGGGCCGTCGGCTGGGACAAGGATCGCTTCTGGGGACGCGACGCCCTGCTCGCGGAGCGGTCCGCTGGCGCCTCCCGCCTGCTGTGGGGGCTGCGGTCCACCGGCCGGGCGATTCCCCGTCCGCACATGACCGTGGCCTCCGCGGCTGGTGCCACGGTCGGTGAGGTCACCAGCGGCACGTTCTCTCCGACGCTGCGCCAGGGGATCGGGCTCGCCCTGCTGGACCGGTCCGTGCAGGGGGGCGACACGGTGAACGTCGACGTCCGGGGCCGTCCGAGTCCCATGACGGTTGTCCGGCCGCCGTTCGTCAGGTCCTCGCCCAAGTAGCCCAGCCGCCGGACGGGCCTGTCCGGCGGGCCCGCCGGGCGGACGCCAGCGGGCGGCGTCCGCCGCGCTGTCAGTGCAGGCCGAGGGTGTGCAGGACGGGCGTCGGGATCGTCATGGCCATGACGAGCAGGGTCGCCGCCGCGGTGATCTCGATGAGTCCGCCGAGGATGTCTCCGGTGATCCCGCCGAAGCGCGTGAGCAGATACCGCCGGAGCAGGAACGAGACGCCTGTCCCGACCCAGACCGCGAGGACCGCTCGCAGCGCCCGGCCGGGGCCGCCGCCGTCGAAGTCCAGCAGTCCGGCCAGCGCCGCGACGGCGCAGACTGCCAGGAAGGACAGTGCCGCGTCCCGGGTCCGCACGGTTCCCGCGACCAGCGCACCGAGGCCATCCGGCCGAGCCGGCGGGACGGCGCCGGTACAGGCCAGGGTGGCCGCGAGCCTGCTGGTCATCGCTGCGACCAGAATCGACAGCGTGCCGCGGTGCGCCGAGATCGTCGTGCTCAGGGCCCCGACCTGGAGCAGCACCACGAACAGGACGATGATCGCTCCGAAGGCCCCGATGGTCGACTCGCGCATGATCTCCAAGGCGCGATCCCTGCCCCGCGCTCGCCAGGCGCCGAGCCCGTCCCCGAGATCGGCCAGCCCGTCGAGATGCAGGCCCCGGGTGACCAGAGCGAGCACCGTGACGCCGACGACGGCCGGCAGCAGGGTCTGGGCGCGCTGACCGGGAACCGCCGTGACGATCCGGGTGGCGAACACCGCACTGCCGGCGAGCAGCCCCAGGGCCAGGCCGACGAAGGGCGCCAGGGCCATCGCCCGGCCCGCGAGCCGCCGGTCGGTGTGCTCCGGGCCCCGCAGCGGCAGGACGGTGAGCAGCGTGAATGCTGTTCTTGCCTCGAGCATCACGGGGCACCGGCCGCGGGGCCCGAGTCCCCTTGGCCGCCGCCGACCTCGGCTTTCCCGCTGACACCGGCCTGGTCGAACGTCGCCATCTCGGCCAGCGTGGCCTGGGCCGCCCGCAGGAACGGAACGGCGAGGAGCGCACCGGTGCCCTCCCCGAGACGCAGGCCGGCGTCGACCAGGGGGGTCAGACCGAGTGCGTCCAGTGCGATTCCCTGGGCGGGCTCGGTGGACCGGGTGCCGGCCACCCACCACTGGCTTGCTCCTGGGGCGATCCGCTCTGCGGCCAGTGCCGCCGCGCAGACGATCACACCGTCGAGGATGACCGGCGTCCGTCGCACGGCGGACTGCGCCAGCAGCCCGGCCAGGGCGAGCAGATCGGCTCCACCGGCGATCCGCAGCACCGAATGCGCGTCGCCGGTGAACGGCCGGCCGCGCCGCATCGCGTCCCGGATCGCGGCCGTCTTGATCATCCAACGTTGGTCGTCGATCCCCGTCCCGCGGCCGACTACCTCGATCGGCTCCCGGTCGCACAGCAGCGCCACGATGGTGGCTGCGGGGGTTGTGTTGCCGATCCCCATCTCGCCGGGAACAAGCAGGTCCGCGCCCGCGTCGATCTCCTCGTCCGCGATGAGTCGGCCGACGGCGAACGCGGCGTCCGCCTCCGCGACGGACAGCGCGTCGGTGCGGTCGATCCGTCCGCTCGACCGTCGCACCCGATAGCGCTCCGGTGCGGCCGATCCATCCACCCCGCCCGGCGTGAGGGGCCGCGCCGTGTCCACGGACACGTCCACCACGCGCACGGCGGCCCCGACCTGGCGGGCCAGCACGTTGACCGCCGCGCCGCCCGCGGCGAAGTTCGAGACCATCTGGGCGGTCACGTCGCTGGGGAAGGCGGACACCCCGGCCTGGGCGACACCGTGGTCGCCGGCGATCACGACCGCCCGGATCCGGGCGAAGGGACGGGGCGGGCAGGTCGCCTGTGCGCCGGCGAGCCAGATGGACAGATCCTCAAGCCGGCCCAGCGCCCCGGGTGGCTTGGTCAGTTCGGTCTGCCGCTGGCGAGCCGCAGCCATCGCGTCGGAATCCAACGGGGGAACGGGGGGAACGGCGCTGCCTGACGCATCGGGATCCACGGGATCCTTACTACCTGATCCGCTTGGTCGGCAACGCACCACATCCCCGCGAAGGTGTCTCCCAGTTATCCTCGCGCCGCACGATTGTGCCGATCGGCGCGGCCGGGACGGTTGGTCCTTGCCGGCCGGCCCGGGCGGCGGGTGGCTGGCCTCGGGCGGCAATGACCGCACCGTGCGGGTCTGCCTGTCTTCCGCACACGGTGCCGTGACCTGCGACGACGCATCTCATGATCAAATCGGTCAGCACCCTGACCTGGGACGACGCGCGCATGTGCGGAGAACGGGGGTCTGGCGGGTGAGCGACGGCGCGGCCTGGTCCTGCCGGTGGCTTCCCGTGACCGAACCGGCCGGTCTCATCGTGGCCTGCTCGGCCGGGCTCTGTCGCTACGACTTCCTCACGGGAGGATTTGTCCCGTGAGGACGCGATGACCGCTCGTGCGGGAAGGGCCGCAGCCGGAGGGGGATGCCCGCGACCACCTGCCACACCTCGTCGGCCTCGGCCGCGAGATCGGCGTTGAGACGGCCGAGCGCGTCGCGGAACCGGCGGCCGGCCTCGGCCGGGGGAACGACCCCGGAACCGACCTCGTCCGTGACCGCGACGACCCGGCGGCCGGTGGCCCGCCAGGCGTCAACGAGCTCCTCCGCGCGGATGCGCAACTCGTCCGGACGGTCCAGCCAGGCGCCGACCCACAGCCCCAGACCGTCGATGAGCAGCGGTGGTCCGGGAGAGCGCAACAGGGGAACCAGATCGACCGTCTCCACGGTCGTCCAGGCGGCCGGGCGCCGCCGCCGGTGTGCGGCGATCCGCTCGGACCACTCGGCGTCGGCCGGATCAGGCGGCGCCGATGTTGCGACGTAGACCACCTCCGGTTCGGCGAGCAGCCGGCGTTCGGCCTCGGCCGACTTCCCCGACCGGGCACCCCCCGTGATCAGGACCCGGTGTGGTGCCGGGAGCACCGGGCTCTGCCACCGCCCTGGTGCCCCTGGTGCCCCTGGTGGCTGTGGTGGCTGTGGTGGCTGTGGTGGCTGCCGCCGGGCGGCCGGGACGATGTCATAGACGGTCCCGTCCGCCGGTGCCAGCGCGCCGGCGAGGTGGAGCCGGCGGGCCAGTTCGTCGCCGGGCGGGTTGCGGTGACTCAGATGGACGGCCAGTACCAGGGTGCTCGGCACCACGGCGCCGCGGCGGCGCAGCTCGGCCACGAGCTGACCGAAGGTGTCGAGGTCAAGGTGCTCGCCGAACCCCGGCCGGTCGCCGTTGTTCTCCTCCAGCAGCACGACGTCGTAGGCGCGGCCGGTGACCGCCTCGAGCGTCTCCGCCGGCAGCGGCGCCGCGGTGTCGCAGCCGTACAGCAGGCGTCCACCGTCCGGCGCTGTCACGTCGTAGAGCACGGCCGGCCCGATGCTCGCGTCACCGTGCCGGGCGGCGACCGGTCGAACGAGGTAACCCCGATCGCTCGGGGACTCCTGGTCCTCCGGGGATCCCCGGTCCTCCGCGGCCTGCCGATCGTCCGCGCCGAGGCGCAGGGGCCCGGGTGTCGTCGGCGTGCCCCCGGGCACCACGGCGATCAGCCGCAGCGGCGAGCCGTCCCGGTCCGGATCGGAGCGCTCCCAGCGAGCCAGGAACTCCCGGCACGCCGCCAGCGCCGCCGGCGGACCGACCACGTCGAGGGGCCGTCCCGCGGCTGTCGACCACGAGCGCCACATCAGGCTCTCGGGCCCCAGATGATCGGGATGGGCGTGACTGATCAGCAGATGACGCAGCCCCGACAGGCGTACTCCGAGCCGGGCAGCGGTCCGGGGCACGTCGGGACCACAGTCGATCAGCAGGGCGTCGTCGATCAGAACGGCCGTCTGCCCGCGTACTTCGTGTTCCCTGGCCCAGGCACAGGATGCGCAGTCGCACCACGGGTTGGGCCAGCCGTCCGCCGAGCCGGTGCCGAGCAGCGTCACCTTCATCGTGTTCCGTCTCCCGGATCCCGTTGCGCCCCGGATCCCCCGGATACCCCCGGATCCCCCCGGGGTCTCCGCCTCTCCGGGTTCTCAAGCCTGCCAGGCTCCGTGGTTCTCAAGCCTGCCGGGCTCCGTGGCCCGCGGAACCTCAGACGTGCGGGTGGCGCTTGCGCTCCCACAGGGTCATGAGGGTGAGCACCACCGCCAGCAGGAAGATTGCCGCGAAGGTGACGAGCGCGGCGGCCCACCAGGTCAGGGGAGCGTCCTCGTGTTCCACGGACTCGGCCACGATGGCCGCTGCGTTGTAGACGGTCGTTCCCACGCGGGTTCTTCCTCCTTGTACCGACGTACTGCTCACGCAGACGTGCCTGTCGTGCGGACCTGCCTTCGACGCGGCTGTGCTCACCGTGCGGACATGCCGCCGGCTCGCGCGACCGGCGATGACCGGTGACGCCGGCTTCGCGATCGTGGTGGTCGCGATGCTGTCCGGGCATCCACCGGAACTGACGTTACCGACGTTCACGACATCCTGGCGCGGGTATCGCCGACCGCGCCAGTAGCACGGGCCCACCAGACCCGGGCCCGCGGGCCGGTCGACCAGTGCCACGATGGATCATCGGCCCTGGCGTGGGGCCGGGAGTCCCGCGTCGGCGGGGTGCACGCGGTTGGATGGGACGACCGGCCGGCGCACTGGCCGATCACGGCCGGCGGCTCCAGCGCGGGCCGCCCGGGTGGGAAGGACACACTCATGACCTGGACCTGGCGCTACGAAGGCGATGACGGCACGATCACGATGGTCGGCGGGGACTCGACCTCTGAGTCGTTCACCAGCCAGGGAGACGCTGAGACGTGGCTCGGGGAGACCTGGCGTGACCTGCTCGATGCGGGGGTGGCGCAGGTGACGCTCCTCGATGCCGGCCGTCGCGTCTACGGGCCGATGAGCCTGCGCCCGGTGACCTGAGCCGCCTCCGCCCGTGCCGGTCCCGACCGGTGCTGGTCCCGATTCGCGCCGACCGAACCGCCTCTTGACGAGAGGTCGGCTAACGATGTTAGCTGGCAGCGTTGGCTGACGACGTTGGCTGACGACGTTGGCCTGTCCGGTGTGGTCCGGCCGGCCGAACCATCGAGATCGCTCAGGCCGGCGCCGGGCCGTTCCGGTCGACAGAGAGGGTGCAGATCTTGACCGAGCACAACAACCCGTCCACTCCGGCCGAAGCGCATTACCTCGCCCCCGGATGGTTCACCCGTAACGTGGCCAACCGTGCCGTCGCGGCGTTGACCCGGGCGGGGATCAGCCTCCTGGGCAGTCGGATCCTCGAGGTACGCGGCCGGATCAGCGGCGAGCCGCGCCGGACCCCGGTGAACCTGCTCATCTTCGACGGGCAGCAGTACCTGGTCTCGGCGCGAGGGCACGGCCAGTGGGTGCGTAATCTGCGCGCGGCCCAAGGCGAGCTATACCTGCTGCGTGGCCGGTCGCGCACGCGTTACTCCGCGACCGAGCTGGATCCGGCGGCGAGCGTCGCCGTGCTGCGGGCCTACCTGCGGCGGTGGAAGGCCGAGGTCGGCGCCTTCTTCGACGGGGTCGGGCCGGACTCGCCCGATGAGGAGATCCGTCGGATCGCGCCCCGCCATCCCGTCTTCGTGATCACACCGGCGTGAACACGGGGACGGCGACCTCACCGGTGCGGGCGGAATCCGGGCCGGCGCCGGTGCGGGGAGCACGGTCGGTGGCGCAGGCGCGGCCGGTCGGCGAGCCGCCATTGCCCAGGATCGCGCCCCGCCCGGTCCTAGGCCCCGTCTCGCCGCGGGTCACCGAGATCATCACGGTCGCGCGGGGGGTGCTGGAGACCGAGGGGGCGGGGGCGCTGACGATGCGCCGGATCGGTGATCTCCTCGGTATCCGGGCGCCGTCGCTGTACAAGCATCTCGCGGGTAAGCCGCAGCTTGAGGCCAAGCTGATCGAGACCATGCTCATGGAGATCGGGGACCTGCTCCACGACGTGGTCGACCGCAGCGGTGCCGCGGAGGTGGTCCCGGCCCTGCTGGCCGCGTACCGGGGCTATGCCCAAGCCCATCCGAACCTCTACCGCCTGGTCACCGCCGGTTCGCTGAACCGTCGGCTACTGAGCGCCGACGTCGAGGACTGGGCGGGGGAGCCGTTCTACCGGGCGGCCGGGGAACCCTATCGTGCGCAGGCCCTGTGGGCCGCCGCGCACGGCACGATGATCCTCGAACTGGACGGCCGCTATCTGCCAGGATCCGATCTCGACCGGACCTGGCAGGCGCTGGCCTCCGCTTTCCGCCGAACCGACCCGGCTGGCGACCAGCCTGGCTGATCTGATCTGATCTGATCTGATTCGGTTCGGTTCGGGGTAGCCGGCGGGCCCGGGGCCAGGCCTGGAGGCAGGCCCGGGTCAGGCCCGGGTGACGACCTCGGCGAGCACGTCGTCGATCCGATCAAGCAGCGCCGTGTCGAGCGTCACGCCGGCAGCCCTGACGTTCTCCCGTACCTGCTCCGGCCGGGACGCGCCGATGATCGCTGAGGCGACGTTGTCGTTCTGCAGCACCCAGGCGACGGCGAGCTGCGCCATCGACAGCCCGGCGTCCGCGGCGATCGGCCGCAGCTCCTGCACCGCGGTCAGCACGTCGTCGCGCAGCAGCCGGGAGATGAAGGTGGAACCGGTTTCACCGGTGGCCCGGCTGCCGGCCGGCGGTGGCTGACCGGGCGGGTACTTGCCGGTGAGCACGCCTTGGGCGATCGGCGACCAGACGATCTGGGAGATCCCGGCCTTCCGGCTGACGGGCACGATGTCGGCCTCGATGGTCCGCCACAGCATCGAGTACTGCGGCTGGTTGGAGATGATGCGGTCCAGCCCCAGCTCGCTGGCCAGCCGGACGGCGTCGCTGATCTGCTCGGCGCTCCACTCGGACACGCCGACGTAGAGCACTTTGCCGGCGCGGACGAGGTCGTCGAAGGCCCGCAGGGTCTCCTCGATCGGCACCGTCGGATCGTACCGGTGTGCCTGGTAGAGGTCGAGGTGGTCGGTGCGCAGACGGCGCAGCGAGGCGTGCGCGGACTCGATGATGTGCTTGCGACCGAGGCCCTTGTCGTTCTCCCCCGGGCCGGTGGGCCAGTAGACCTTGGTGAACAGCTCGTAGGACTCCCGGCGCACGCCCTGCAGCGCTTCGCCCAGGACGCTCTCGGCGCGGGTACCGGCGTAGACGTCCGCGGTGTCGAATGTGGTGATGCCCTCGTCGAGGGCGGCACGCACACAGGCGGTCGCCGCGTCCGCCTCGATCTGGTCACCATGGGTGATCCAGTTGCCGTAGGAGATCTCACTGACCGACAGGCCGCTGCGCCCAAGACGTCGATGCTTCACGTGACGACCTTAGCCGTCGGCCCTGACCGTCGATCAGGGGCGCGGGTCGGAGCGGGAGACCCGCGGGCGGGGGAGCCGCCAGCGCCGCGGCAGTAGCGCGCGCTGCGCGGCGTAGGCCCGCACCCGCACCCGGGAGTCCGGGTACTTCTCCGCGACGCGCCGGCTCACCTGCCAGGAGAGCAGGATCGAGTCGATGACGACCGCGACGATCCCGAGCAGCATCAGCAGGGTCGCGGCCAGCCTGATCGATGCGTTCGGGACCAGTCCGCCGACGAAGTAGACGACGGCGATTGGCAAGAAGAACGATCCGACGTTGATCCGCGTGTCCACGAAGTCGCGGGTCAGTACGCGCTCGGGCGCGCGTTCACGCGCTGGCAGCCGGCTGACGTCGCCGGACATCATCGCCGCGCGGTACTCCTGGCTCTGCCTGCGCCGCGCGGCCCGCGCCTCCTGCTTGTTCGCCGGGACGCCGAGCGCACCACCGGGCTTCGTACGGGCGGCTCGCGCCTCCGCCCGGCGGGGCGTGGGCCGGCCCTTGGCCGCCGTGCGCCGCGGATCGGCGACCTTCTCCTGCTCGACCCTCTCCACCTGCTCGGCGATCGGGTCCCCGGGGCCGGGGCCGGCATCGGAGCCGGCGGAGCTGCGTCGTTTCAGCAGAGCCATCAGGGCAGCGCCAACATCTGGTCGAGAGCCTTCCGGGCATAGGTGGCCACGTCCGGGTCGACGGTGATGCGGTTCACCGTCTCACCCCGTACGAGGGACTCCAGCGCCCACACGAGGTGGGGCATGTCGATCCGGTTCATGGTGGAGCAGAAACACACCGTACGGTCCAGGAAGACGACGGTCTTGTCAGGGTGCCTCGTCGCCAGCCGCTGCACCAGGTTCAGTTCGGTACCGATCGCGAACGCCGATCCGGCGGGAGCGGCAGCGACGACCGAGATGATGTACTCGGTCGAGCCGACGAGGTCGGCGGCGGTGACGACCTCCCGCCGGCACTCGGGGTGGGCGAGCACCGTCACCCCGGGGATCCGGCGGCGGACCTCGTCGACGCTGTCGCGGGTGAACCGGCCGTGCACCGAGCAGTGACCCCGCCAGAGGATCATCTTCGCCGCGCGCAGTTGCCGGCGGGGCAGTCCTCCCGAGGGCTTGCGGGGGTCGTAAACGACGCAGTCCTGCTCGCTCATCCCCAGTTCACCGATGGCGGTGTTGCGGCCGAGGTGCTGGTCCGGCAGGAAGAGCACCCGGGCACCCCCGCGCTCGCCGAAGGCCCACTCCAGCGCGCGCCTGGCGTTCGACGAGGTGCAGATCGTCCCGTCGTGGCGCCCGGTGAACGCCTTGATCGCGGCCGAGGAGTTCATGTAGCTCACCGGAACGGTGTCGGCGGCGACTCCCGCATCGAGCAGATCGTCCCAGGCCTGCTCGACCTGCTCGGCGGTGGCCATGTCCGCCATCGAGCAGCCGGCGGCGAGGTCCGGCAGGATCACCTGCTGGTGCGCGCCGGTGAGGATGTCGGCGCTTTCCGCCATGAAGTGCACGCCGCAGAAGACGATCGCCTCGGCCTGCGGCCGCGCGGCGGCCTGCTGGGCCAGCTTGAACGAGTCGCCGGTCACGTCGGCGAAGGCGATGACCTCGTCGCGCTGGTAGTGGTGCCCGAGGATGAACGCCCGATCACCCAGTGCCCGCTTCGCCGCCGCGGCGCGGGTTGTGAGGGCCGGATCGGCCGCTGGGGGGAGTTCACCCGGACAGTCCACGCCACGCTCGCTGGCCGGGTCAGCCTGGCGGCCGAGTAGCAGCAGGGCCAGCGGTGATGGAGCCACACCGACCCGGCCGAGGGCCGGGTCGCGAGCAGGGATGGGGCCGCGCCGCAGGGTCGGGTTGGTGGTCATGGCGCTCCTCCGGTCGACCGGCCCTCGGCCTGGCCGCCTCGTCGTCCGCGGCGGCCGACCGAACGATCCCGCCGGACCCGTCCACGAATGGTCGATGAGACTCTAACTCCCGGCGCCATCGTATGCCGAGCTCTTCGTGGTCAGCTGGCGGCCAGACGAAGGTCACTAACGTGAACGGGAGTGACCACCGTCTCCAGGCATGGTCGGGATCTCGACGTGGTTGACCCGCGCCGACGTCGCTACCATAGGAAGCGGATCCCGGCCGACGGTGTTGGGCATGGATGTCGGCACAGTGGCAGTGCCGTGCCCGGGGGTGCGCGCCGGATGGTCGGCGGCGCCCTGCGTACAAGTCAACCGGAACTAGTGGCCTGGCTTGCCAGGCACGTCCACCAAGGGCAGGAGTAGTCCCTATGACCGTTCAGGACACCACGGCACCCGCGACGCAGTCCTCGAGCGTCGTCCTCACCGACACCGCCGCAGGCAAGGTGAAGACCCTGCTCGAGCAGGAGGGTCGGGATGACCTCAAGCTGCGTATCGCGGTGCAGCCCGGAGGCTGCTCGGGCATGCGCTACCAGCTGTTCTTTGACGAGCGCTCCCTCGACGGCGACACCGTCATCGATTTCTCCGGTGTCAAGGTGGCGGTGGACCGGATGAGTGCCCCGTACCTCGGCGGGGCGACGATCGACTTCGTCGACACGATCGAGAAGCAGGGTTTCACTATCGATAACCCGAATGCCCAGGGTTCCTGCGCCTGCGGCGACTCGTTCCACTGATGCGCTGAGCACCGGGCCGTCCCTCCTGCTCGCGTCTCGACGCGAGCCCCGGGTGCGGTTCGGTGACCGGTTGATCGGACTGGTACGTCCGGGAGAGCCTGGTCCGGCCCTTGTTCGTCGGACCGGGCTCTCCCGCATGTGCTGCGTCGGTATCCGCTTGTGCCGGTATCCGCTTGTGCCGGTATCCGTCGTTTCCCTTGCCGGCGGGCCGCCGGAATCACGGGACTCCGCGATCTGACGCCTCGTAATTCTGACGCCTCCGTGATGACGCGCGTGAACCAGCGCGAGCCGGTGGTTCCGGGCTTCGGGGCAGGCCGGTAAGCTCCTTGATCGTGCGTATCGCCGTGACTGGTTCCATCGCCTCCGACCACCTCATGCGCTTTCCTGGAAGGTTCGCCGAGCAGTTGCTCGCCGACCAGCTTGAGCGGGTCTCGCTGTCCTTTCTCGTCGACGAGCTCGTGATCCGGCGGGGCGGAGTGGCGGCCAACATCGCCTTCGGCCTGGGCCGACTGGGCCTGCGCCCGATCCTCGTCGGCGCGGTCGGCGAGGACTTCGCCGACTACCGCTCCTGGCTCGACCGGCACGGCGTGGACACCGCCTCCGTGCGGGTCAGTGAGATCGCGCACACCGCGCGGTTCGTCTGCACCACCGACGAGGACCTCAACCAGATCGCGTCCTTCTACCCGGGTGCGATGAGTGAGGCCGCCGACATCGAGTTGAGGCCGATCGCCGAGCGGTTCGGCGGCCTGGACATGGTGATCGTCAGCCCCAACGACCCCGGGGCGATGCTGCGCCACAGCGCGGAGTGCCGGCAGCGGGGATATCCGTTCGCGGCGGACATCTCCCAGCAGCTCGCGATCATGGAGGGCCCGCAGATCCGCGAGCTCGTCGTCGGTGCGGCCTACCTGTTCTGTAACGAGTACGAGAAGGCGCTGCTCGCCAGCAAGACCGGCTGGTCGGACGAGGAGATCCTGGCCAGGGTCGGTGTCCGGGTGACCACGCACGGCAAGGACGGTGCGGTCATCGAGGCCCCGGAGAGCGACCCCATCCGGGTCCCGGTCGTTCCCGCCCGCGCCACCCCGGATCCCACCGGAGTCGGGGACGCCTTCCGGGCCGGGTTCTTCGCCGGCCGGTCCTGGGACCTCTCGCTCGAACGCTCCGCCCAGGTCGGCTCCCTCCTCGCCACCCTGGTCCTGGAGACGATCGGCACCCAGGAGTACACGGTGGAGCCCTCGGAGGTGCTTAAGCGTCTCACCGAGGCCTACGGTTCCGACGCCGCCGCCGAGATCGCCGAGCATCTGCCGGCAATCTGAGCCGGCGGGTTATACAAGCCGCCGGATGACGAACGCCTCCCCGCCTTCCGGAAGCGGGGAGACGTCCACCAGCTCCTGACCCCGCAGTCGGCACCAGGCCACGACGTCCGCGCCGGCGGCGGGGTCGTCGGCCCAGAGCGTGATGGTGCCGGTCACCGGAATCCCGCCGAAGGCGCGGGCCAGATCGATGATTGGCAACGGGCAGCGTCGTCCCCGCGAGTCGACCGTGTGCGGCTGGTCCGTCATCGGATTGTCGGCATCAAAGCCCGGCGGCGCCCAGCCGGTCCCGCACGGCGCGTACGGCTGCGGGCAGCGCCGTCAGCAGGGCGTCGAGATCGGCCTGGGTCGACTCGCGGCCGAAGGATATCCGCAGGTTGCCGTGCGTCAACGCGCCCATGGCGACCAGGACATGGCTCGGGATCAGGGTGTCGGATGTGCAGCTCGACCCGGAGCTCACGGCGATTCCGGCCCGGTCGAGCTCGGTCAGCAGCGCCTCGCCCTCGACGTAGAGGCAGGAGAACGCGCTGATGTGCGGAACCGTCGCCGCCCGGTCCGGATCGCCGAGTAGTTCCACGCCGTTGACGAGTTCGGGCAGCCGGCGGCGCAGTTCGGCCACGTAGCCGGCGAGCCGGGGCGCCTCCGCGGCGAGTTCACCCGCCCGGGCGCTCAGCGCCGTGGCGGCGGCGACGACGGCGGGGACGTTCGGATAGCCCGCAACCCGACCGCCCTCCCGCTCGTCAACGGGACCGGGACTGCGCCAGCGGGTCCCGGTGCGCACCGCGAGAACGCCCACCCCGGGTGGTCCGCCGAACTTGTGGGCACTCGCGGTGAGCAGATCCACCCCGAGGTCGGCCAGGTCGACGGGGATGTGGCCGACTGTCACGGCGGCGTCGGTGTGCAGTGGCACCCCGGCGGCGCGCATCCGTTCGGCGACCTCGGCGACCGGCTGGATGGTCCCGACCTCGTGGTTGGCGTGCTGGAGGCTGGCGACGGCGGTACCGGCGACGGGGGTGAAGTCGACGGGGTCGACCCGGCCGAGATGATCCACACCAATCCTGGCGACCCGTCCACCGGCCTGTTCGTACCGCTGCGCGGCGTGCAGGACGCTGGAGTGCTCGACCGCGCTGACCATGACGACGTCACCCGCACGCCGCCGGGCCGCCGCCGTGCCCAACAGGGCCAGGTGCGCCGCCGCCGACCCGCTCGCGGGAAAACTGATCTCGTCCGGCCGGGCCCCGAGCATGCCCGCGACGGTCTCGCGGGCCGCGTCGAGCAGCATGCGCGCCCGGCGGCCCTCCCGATACAACCGTGCCGGGTCGGCCCAACCATCCTGAAGAGCCATTAGCAGAGCCTCGCGCGCGGCAGGGTGCAGCGGCGTGGTCGACGCGTGGTCGAGATAGGCCGGCACCTGTGAAACGGTACGCCGTGAACGGCCGGGAGGGGCGTGCGTCACAGGCGCTGACGGGGGCCTTAGGCGAGAAGGTTCGCGGCTGCTGGGATACGCTGCTGCCGCACCATCTACAGCGTGTCGAAGACAGCATGTCGTCCGGTTGGATCGGCGGGGCGACATGGCGTTTCCAGGGGGTCTCGCGCGCGGGGACGAACGCTGTCCGCCCCGCGGCCGCGGCCCGCTCGTCGTGGGAGGCAGGACCTGGTGAGGAGATCCTTCGGTCGGACCCGGCCGTCGCTCGCGGATGTCGAGGACACGCCGACGACACCGGCTGACTCCGACACACGCGCAGCTGCGGTGTCCGCGGTCGGCGTGCACGGGACGCGGCACATCCGGCCGCTTCGGCGTGTCCTGCGTCTCGGTGCCGTGCTCGCTGTCGTGGGGATCATGGCGACCGCCTGCGACAGGCCTACATTCGGTTATCCCAAGGGCGTGACGAACCAGACGCCGCGCCTTCTCAACATCTGGCAGGGTTCGGCGATCGCCGCGCTCGCCGTCGGTGTGCTCGTCTGGGGGATGATCTTTTACGCGATCATCGCCTTCCGGAAACGCAGCGACGTGCTTCCCCGCCAGGTGCGCTACAATCTGCCAGTCGAGGTTCTCTACACCGTCGTGCCGGTGGTGATCGTGGCCGGGCTGTTCTTCTACACGGCCCGGGACGAGAGCGAGGTCACCAAGCTCTCGCCGAAGCCAGACGTCACCGTTGACGTGATCGCCTTCCGATGGAACTGGCAGTTCAAGTACCTCGACACCGGCTCCGGCCGGCAGGGTGCCAACCCGATCGAGGTCACCGGTCGCCCCGGTGAACCGGCGGTGCTCGTGCTGCCGCAGAACCGCTCGATCCGTTTCGTGGAGAGCTCGCCGGACGTCATCCACTCGTTCTGGGTGCCGGAGTTCCTGTTCAAGCGGGACGTCATCCCCGGCCGGGTGAACCAGTTTGAACTGACCATCACGAAGACCGGCACCTTCATCGGTCGATGCGCCGAACTGTGCGGGACGGACCACGACCGGATGAACTTCTACGTGAAGGTCGTGCCGCAGGCCGAGTACGACACGTTCATCGCGGACCGGGAGAACGTGGCGATCTCGGCGGCGCCGGCCGCGTCAACGACCGGGACCGCCGCCACCACCGCAACCACCGGGAGTGGACAGTGACCCTCGTACAAGAAGCGGGTGTCGGCCACGCCGACTCCCCGGACTCCCACATCCCCCGGCGGACGAACCTGCTCGGCTATCTGCGGACGACGTCCCACAAGGACATCGCCGTCATGTACTTCGTCACGTCGTTCGTGTTCTTCCTCTTCGCCGGTGTCCTGGCCATCATGATGCGGGCGGAACTCGCCCGCCCGGGGCTGCAGTACTTCTCCAACGAGCAGTACAACCAGCTTTTCACGATGCACGGCACGCTGATGCTGCTCATGTTCGCGACCCCGATCGCGTTCGCGTTCGCGAACTTCCTCGTGCCGCTGCAGATCGGCGCGCCGGACGTGGCGTTCCCGCGGCTGAACGCGCTGTCCTACTGGTTCTTCCTGTTCGGCAGCCTGACGGTGATCCTCGGGTTCCTGACCCCGAACGGCGCCGCGTCCTTCGGCTGGTTCGCCTACTCGCCGCTGAACAACGAGGTGTACTCGCCGGGGGCCGGGTCGGACCTGTGGATCGTGGGTCTCGCGGTCTCCGGTCTGGGCACCATCCTCGGCGCCGTCAACATGATCACGACGATCCTGACGATGCGGGCCCCGGGCATGACGATGTTCCGGCTGCCGATCTTCTGCTGGAACTTCCTGGT
>NZ_CDWWXA010000096.1:0-19237 GCF_977971845.1 Frankia sp. CeCAU1
GTACCCGGTGGCGGTGGGCTACCCGGTGGCGGCGGGCATGGGGGTGCCGGTCGGAAGGCGAGGCCGGATCTGTGGCAGAGTTTTTGCCATGACGCGGTCCGTTGCGACGCGCAGGCCCGCCATGGCACGCCGTGCCGCCGCCACGGCGTTGACCCTGGGCGGCGCGGCCGGGCTCACCTACGGCATTCCGTCGCTCACCACACTGCGTCGACTACGGCTGCGGTGGACGCCAGCGCTCGCAGGGCTCGGCGCGCCCGATCACGTTGCGCTCACCTTCGACGATGGTCCGGATCCCGTGTCCACGCCGCAGTTTCTCGACGTGCTCGCCGAACTCGACGTGCGGGCGACGTTCTTCGTCCTCGGTGGTCTGCTGGAACGCGCACCGACGTTGGCGCGGGAGATGGCCGCCGCCGGGCACGAGCTGGCCGTGCACGGCTGGGATCATCGCCCGATGCTGTTGCGCGGTCCCCGCTCCACGCACGACCATCTCGCCCGCACCCGGGACCTGGTCGTCGAGATCACCGGTCGCGCGCCGCGGTTCGTCCGGCCGCCGCACGGCATCCTCTCGGCCGGGCTGCTCGTCGCGGCCCGTCGCCTCGACCTCAGCCCCGTCCTGTGGTCGGCATGGGGACGCGACTGGACGGCCGAGGCGACGCCGGGCAGCGTGCTGGGCACCGTCGCCCCCGACCTGCGCGGGGGCGCCACGGTGCTGCTGCACGACTGTGACTGCACATCGGCCCCCGGGGCCTGGCGCAGCGCGCTCGGGGCTCTGCCCGGGATCGCCGCGCGCTGCGACGACGCCGGCCTGCGCCTTGGACCACTCGCCGAGCACGGCCTGCCGGCCTGGTCGAATCCTCCTTCTGGCAGGAGCGGCCGGGCAGGTCAGACGGCCGGGTAGAGGGAGTAGCCCGGGAAGTTGCCGACGAGCCGCTCGTCGGCGTCCGCGCCTACGGTGACGGCCCTGGCCAGATGGACACCGCCGACGAAGGCCCCCTTCCAGGAGGCGCCGCGGCCACCGAACGGCTCGTCCCGGTCGCCGCGGGAGCGCGGCTTGTTGACTCCAACCTTGAACGCCTGCAGCTCCCCGGCGAGCCGGCGGGCATGGGACTCGTCGTCGCAGGCCAGTGAGGCGACCAGCGCGCCGTTGGAGGCGTTCATCGCAGCCAGCAGCTCGGCCTCCGAGTCGACGACGACGATGGTGTCGACCGGGCCGAACGGCTCCGCGTGGTGCAGCGCGGACGACGCCGGCGGGCTCAGGATCGCCACCGGCGGCACATAGGCGGAGGTGTCCTGCCCGGGGATGAACCGGCCGTCCGCGAGGTCTCCGCGGTAGATCGGCACGCCGCCCTTCGTGATCGCCTCGTCGATCTTCGCGGCCAGCTCGGTCGCCTTGTCCGTGGTGATGACCGGGCCGTAGTCCAGTTCGGGCAGCGGGTCGGTGTCGTCGGCGACGGCGAGGGGATGGCCGAACCGGACGCCGGAGACCACCGGCAGGTACATCTGGAGGAACCTGTCGAACAGTTGGCGCTGGACGACGTAGCGGGGGTAGGCGGTGCAGCGCTGCTTGCCGTACTCGAAGCCCTTCTTCAGATGGGCGGCGAGCACGTCCCACTGGGAGAAGTCCCAGATACCCCAGGCGTTGAGGCCCTCCTGCTCTAGGAAGTGGCGCTTACCGGTGTCGACCAGGGCGGCGGCGACCTGGCCACCCGCCGACCGGCCGCCCACGAAGGCCAGGCAGCCGATCTCGGGGGCGCGGACCAGCGCCGAGCTCAGCCGGGAACCCGATCCGGAGACCAGCGAGACCGGCAGACCCTCTCGGCGGGCCAGTGCGCTCGCCAGGGTCAGGCAGGCGGCGCCGCCGTCGGTCGGGGTCTTGGCGATGGTGCCGTTGCCGGCGAGGATCTGGACGAGCACGGCATGCATGAGCACGCTCATCGGGTAGTTCCAGCTGGCGATGTTGCTCACCGGACCGGGTAGCGGGGTGCGCCCGGCGATCATGCCGTCGATCTCGTCGATGTACCAGCGCACCCCGTCGAGGGCACGGTCGACGTCGGTGCGCGCCAGTCGCCAGGGCTTGCCGATCTCCCAGACGAGCAGGAGAGCCAGCAGGTCGCGGTGGGCGTCCATGGCGTCGACGGCGGCGCGTACCCGGGCCTTGCGCTCGGGCAGCGCCACGTCGCGCCAGTGCTTGTGGTCGTCGAGAGCGGCCCGGATCGCATCCCGGGCCTCGTCCTGCTCGATCATCGGGGGCCCGGCGATCGGTGCGCCGTCGACGGGGGACAGGCTGTGCAGTGGATTTCCAGTTCGATGCCAGTGCCCGCCCCAGAGATTACGGAGGCGGTCCTCGTCGAACGCCTCGGGGGCAACCTGGCGGCAGGTGGTGAACGCCTCGGACCAGGTGGTACCCGGCTTAATGTGGAGTCGTGGCTGGGAGCTGCTGGATGCTGCGGCCATACCGGTGATATTGACGGTCATCCGCCGATCACGCCAGGCAAAGCGGCCCACTATTTCGAGGATTCTTAGATGACTGTATCAGAGTAATAACTCTCGGTAATTTCCTGCATAAACCGTCATGTGGTCACTCATCGCCCCCGCTTGATAGCCAATGATCTTGCTGCTGGTGCTGCTGGTGCTGCTGGTGCTGCTGGTGCTGCTGGTGCTGCTGGTGCTGCTGGCTTGTCGCGCTGGTCGCCGGGGTCGTTGCCAGGAGGAAACCGGGCGCGACTCGCCACGCGAACATGGTCCTATGCGGGTGGGTGGCAGCGTCCACCGCGTACTATTTCCGGCATGTCGGATGCGTTTATCGGGCAAGATGGTGGCACCACTTCGGCGCCGTCACGACCTCGGGTGTGTACTTCATCACGTAGAGTGGGTTGGTGTCCGAACCGCCTTTCGTTCGCGTCCGGGTTGCCGCCGCTCGGACCATTCGATCCTGATTCCCGGATGTGTGATGACGGCCAGTGTCGTGCCGCCGTCGGCCGCTGAAGCCGACTCCGTCGAGGGCTCCGCGCCGATCCGGGTCCTCGTAGTAGATGATCATGAGCTGTTCCTTCAGGGCCTGCAGACGGTCCTGGAGATCGAGGAGGACATCAGCGTCGTCGGCCGGGCCGGTAACGGTCAAGAGGCTCTGACCTTGGCCTCCGGGACATCGCCGGACATCGTCCTGATGGATGTCCGGATGCCGGGCCGGGACGGGATCGCCGCGGCGGGTGCCATCAAACGTGCTGTTCCGCGCACGCGTATCGTGATGCTCACGGTCTCGGACGAGGAGTCCGACCTGTTCGAGGCGATCAAGGCGGGTGCGGTCGGGTACCTGCTGAAGTCGATTCCGCCGCACGAGGTGGCCGACGCGGTGCGGGCTGTCCACAATGGGCAGAGCCTGATCAGTCCTTCGATGGCATCGAAGTTGATGGTCGAGTTCGCCACGATGGCCCGGGGTGCCGAGGACCGTCCTCGGGCGCACGCCCCGCACCTGACCGCGCGAGAACTCGAGGTACTGAAGCTGGTCGCTGAGGGGCGCGCGAACCGCGAGATTGCCCGCAAGCTGTTCATCAGTGAGAACACGGTCAAGAACCACGTTCGTAACATCCTGGACAAACTGCAGCTGCACTCGCGGATGGAGGCCGTGATGTACGCGGTTCGTCAGGGGCTGTTCGACATCGAGTGAGCCCGGCGGGGCCGCGCGGCTGCCACGGTGGGTCTCTGCCCGCCAACCCGCGGGGCCTGGTCGGCGGGATATTGCTCTGGGGTGGGTGACGGGACTTGAACCCGCGGCCACCGGGACCACAACCCGGTGCTCTACCAGCTGAGCTACACCCACCAGAACCTGGCTGCCATGCCGAAGGAGGAGACCCGGCCGGACCGGAGATTCTCCGACCGGTGCGAATCCGGAATATTCCGAATCCGGGACGTTCCACCCACGCCGCCTGACCAAGCGAAGCTATCGTACCGGTCCGCGCCACCGGATGGGCAAGGGGGTTACCCCGGTCATGCCCGCCGCGCTCTGCGAGATCACTGCCCGTTCAGGCGGGCGGTGGAAGGTCTCCCGTCCAGTCGCGCGGGTGAACCGGCCGGGTCGTCCGGTTGCGGGTGCTCGGAGCCTCCGGCGGTCAGGGCGGCCAGCGACGCATCGGCCTGGTCGCGGATCTCGGCGGCGATCGCGCGGGCCTGCTCGGTGCCCGGCCCCGGCTGGGGAACGAACACGGCCCGTCGGTAGTAGCGCAGCTCCTCGATGCTCTCCTGAATGTCCGCCAGGGCCCGGTGGCCGCCGTGTTTGACCGGAGCCGCGTAGTAGGCCCGCACGTACCAGCGGCGGGCGAGCTCCTTGATCGACGAAACGTCGATCATGCGGTAGTGCAGGTGAGCGTCCAGTGACGGCAGATAGCGTGCGAGGAAGGTGCGGTCCGTGGCGATCGAGTTGCCGCACAACGGGGCCTTGCGCACCTCGGGAATCCGGGTGCGGACGTAGTCGAGGAGCTGGCGCTCCGCGTCGTTGAGGGACAAGGTGGACGCCCGGACGGCGGCGGTCAGGCCCGAGGCCTCGTGCATCTCGCGGACGACCGGCTCCATGGTCTGCAGCGCCTCCTCCGGCGCCGAGATGACCAGGTCGATGCCCTCGTCGAGGATGTTGAGCTCACTGTCCGTGATCAAGCAGGCCACTTCCAGGAGTAGATCCGACGCGGCGTCCAGGCCGGTCATCTCGCAGTCGATCCACACCAGTCGATCCATCCCGCTGACACTATGGTCTGCGGTCGCCGTCGTCACGTGCACCCTCGGGTTCTCGTCGTATGGCTGAGTGCCCGCTCCGCCGAGATCATCCTACAGTCCCTGCTCCGTTACTGACGGTGAAGCTGATGGAGATCTGAGTGTTCCCGGCTCCGACCAGGATCGCGGTCAGGGTGTACAGCCCGTCCGGGACCTCGGAGGTCTGCCATCCGCCGGGATGCGGCGTGAACAGGTACGGCGGGCCTGGGAGATCCCGCCGGTACGGCCCGGTCGGTCCGTTCAGCACGTACGTCAGGGGGCCGGCGTAGCCCGTCGTCTCCACCCGGATGATGCGGAAGCCGGAGATGGTCGCGCCCTGGTGGATGCCGGCGAAGGTGAACGGTGCGACGGACATCGTCGACGACGGCGTGGGCATGGCGCCCGGGCCGGACCGGGATGGACGACCGTCGGGTGCGGGGGATGCCGCCGGGGTCGGACCGGACCGGGGTTCCTGGCTGTGATAGCCGAACACCAGGATCGGCATCAGGACCAGGGCAGCGAAGAACAGCGCAAGACCGACCCAACCCCGCCTGAGGGCATCCACGCTGACTGCGTCCCTCCGCCATGCCGCCCATGGGTTCGGGTCACTTTAATGGGCGGGAAGGTGATCGATTCCCGCGGCCTGGGACCGACCGGGATCGAAGCGCGCAGTCGGGCCGGGGGAGGGAGGAAGTGGGCCGACGGCGGGTTGACGGGCATGCCGGCCGCCGCGGCGTCGGATCGGCATGGGTTGTACGGATCGGCGCGGGAGGCGCAGCCGCTTGTCGATGCGGCTGCCGAGGGCAGAACGATCTAGCGGGCGCGCCTGCGCCGGCTGGGTGGCCGGTTCGGCGGATGGGCGGGCCCGCGATTGTCCCGCGGTCGCTGGCGCACCCCTTGCCGACTGAGCCCCAGGATGCGCTGCTGTGCGATGCGCTCCTGCCGAAGACAGCGACCACGATCCACGCCCCGACCGTAGCCGCCATCTGCGTCTTCCGCCTCCCTCGTCACATGGTGTTTACCTCGTCCCCGGCGTGTCGCTGGCTCTCGCTCACCATCCTCCCCGGCCTCTGGGCCGCCCCTGGTCGGTCTTCAGACGGCCGGTGACCCCTTGCCGGCGGGTGACTCTCAGGGCCGGCGGGTGACCCTCAGGCGGCCAGCGGCGTGGAGGAGCGCCCGCCGTGGCCCGTCCGGTCGGCGCGCCCGGTGGCGAAGGCTGGCTCCAAGGCCAGGTCCAGCACCTCCCGGACGTCGGTCACCAGGTGGACGGTGAGCGCGTCGCGCACCGGCGCCGGTCACCGCCAGGCCCGTCGCCACTCCCGGGAGGGCGGTGCGCTCCGCCGACTCCGGGGTGTGCCGCGGCCGGCCGATGTAGCCGGGCAGGTTCCCGGCATCGATCGTCATCGGCAGGGTGGCCTCGCCGAGCGCCACCCGGGCGACGATCTTGAGGCGGGTAGAGAAAAGTTGCGATGACCCCAGATGTGGCAGGGGACCCCAGCGAGGCCCGCATGCTCGGGGCTTCGCCGGGGTCCCAAGGGCCAGCCGGCGGAGGATTTGGAGTCAACCCCGCCGGCTGGGGCTCAGATGCACTGACCTCGAACCCGGGATCACGGGATCATCATGGCCATACAGGTCGTGGTCAGGTCAGGCGCCACGTGGCATAGCCACGCGCCAGGGCGGCTCGGTTCTGAGCGGCAAGGCTGTCCGACTGCGCCGCTCGCATGCTCCACAGTCCCGCCACGTGGCAGGCGAAGGCGGTCCGGTCCTCGTCGGTGCAGCCAGCCCAGCAGTCCAGCCCCGCCGCCCACTGCTCGGCCTGCTGGGGGGTATGCCCGGCGCCAATGAGACGGATCACCATGAACGCGGCGTCTACCCAGCCGGCACCCTGCGCCGGCCAGCCCCAGTCGACCACCCAGACACGGTCCTCTCTGATCATGAACTGGTGGGCATGAAGGTCGGTGTGAATCAGCCGGTTCCCGGCCACGGCGTCGACCACAGCGCCCGCGTGGACGGCCGCAGTGGCTACGTCCCAATCGGGGAAAACTCTAGCTGGAAGCGTTTTTAGATCCTCCCACCAACCCGTGTTGCGCCATCGATCGGAAAGCGAGCGCAGACCCTCGCCGGTCCGGCGGGAGATGTCGTTGACGACGTCCCGGACGCGGGGTAGGTCAGGAGAGCCGGGGATGAGGTCCGCTGGTTGGCCGGTCGCATGCTCGAAGCCAACCAGCAGCCAGTCATCGACCTGGCATGCGAACCGTGGACTCGGCGCGATTCCTGCGGCGAGGTGTCCGAACGTGTGCTCGTTACGGAGCCAGCGTGCTCGCCGGCCGCCGCCGTGGACGCCTTTGACGAACAGCCGCTGCTCACCCGCATCCACGACCGCGGCGAGGTCGCAGCCGTCCCCGACGTCCACCGAGTCGGCGGACGTGACGGGTCCGGTCTGCGCCTCAACCGCGTCGCGGACCTGCGTCGGCAGATCATTCCACTTCATGGGAAGTTCGACTCCGCTACTTGGGGACCCGGCTGCCCTTGTTTTCGTCGCCGTCCTTGCCGCTTGCCGAGCAGTTGCCCTCGTCGGAGCATGTGGAGCACGTCGCCCACAGTTCGTGGTCGACGGCGTACCCGGCCTGTTGCATCAGGGTGATCGTACGAGCGTGCCTGGCTGCGCTGATGCTGCGGTCGGGTGGCGCGTCGTCGGGCACGTGGTGGATGAAGTGGCCGGCGACCTGCCGGCAGAACAGCGTGTACTCCTTGGTGTGCAGCAGAAAGGTGTGCCAGCCAAGGTCGATGGTGTGGCTGGGCACATGCGGCGTGTCCGGGTCCTCGCCGCACGCGGCGAGGAAGGCCAGAGACTGGTCGATGATGCGCTCGGCGTATGGGCGCTCGACCAGGTGGTCCGCCGCGAGCCGGTTACACAACCGCTCGAAGAGTCTCGGCGTAACAAGATCTCGGCCTCTTCGGGTCGCGATGATCGTGGGCGTGGACATGGTGGGTTTCCTCTCGTCGGGGTCGAACCGCCAGCGACCAGGCCGGGTGGCCGCGACGGTTCCTGCTTCGTCGACCCGCCGGGAACGCGGCCTTCAACAGGACCGTTTTAACTGGCGGTCGACAGACTACGCAGCGAGTGGTGGTCGATTGTTCACGCCTGCGAACACGCCTGACGCACTGTTCACATCGGTGAACTCATCTGTAACCGTATGACCGACGTTCGTGGGGCTACTCTGAGCGTGTACACCCACACGTGTATTCCGGTCAGGAGAGGCGTCTGTGAACGACAGTCCGGAGGCACCGACCACCATCGGCGCGCGTATCCGTTCGTGTCGCCGTTACCGGGGCATGACCCTTGATTCCGCCGTCGGTGCTCGGTTCCGGACGTCGCCGCGCACAGTTCCTCACCGATTTCGGCCGAGGACTTGCCCAGTCGCGCGGCAAGGACAAACAAGCCCTCGCGGTACTCCGCGAAGCGGAACGGCTCGCGCCAGAGCTGGTCCGGACTCACCCGCTCGTGCGGGAGACTGTTGCCGTCATGCTCCAGCGTGCCAGAGCGAACGTCGGAGGACGTGATCTACGCGGACTGGCCTACCGAATGGGCATCGCTTGACATAGCCACGGGCCGGCGGGATGGAGGGGAGTGGTGGACCGTTGGCCACGTGGGAGCACGGGTTGTCGGATTCGTGTCCTGTTTTCGTGTGTTCGGGGTTTGTGGTCCGGCTGGGCCGGGTATGATGGGTTCGGGTCGGCGGGTCGGCGTTTCCGAGTGTTCCATCACGCCACATTTCCCCTGGGCCTTACTGGTACCGCCGCTGGGCGTATCCCGCCGGTCAGTAGCCCGCTCCCGAACGACACAGCGCCTGCCCGGTCTGGGTCAGTCCGTGGCGCTGCTGGGCGTATTCCCCCGCCTGGTGTGATTACTATACGTTGATGGTACCTTCGACATGTTAATGCTCCCGGAAGGTGTGGTTCTGCTCGGGGTCGAGGACCTCCAGCAGCGCCGCCGTCGGGTCCCCCCGGTAGTCGGCGCCCAGCTTGTCGACCTCGTCGAGCAGCACCACCGGATTCATTGAACCCGCCTCGCGGATCGCCCGGACGATGCGGCCGGGCAGCGCGCCGGCGTAGGTCCGCCGGTGACCGCGGATCTCCGCCTCGTCCCGCACACCGCCGAGGGCGACCCGGACGAACGACCGGCCCATGCCCTCCTGGACGTCGCGACGGATGGTCTCCGCGACGTCCAGTTCGGCCAGATGGTTCTTGGTCCACGCCAACTGAAGTCCTTTCGGCTTGCCGTTGTTCCCAGGGTTGATCGCTGATGGCGAACGCTTCCCGCTCGCGCCCTGATGATCAAAAAATTCGCGGGAAGGATCGAGGGTGGCCCGTGGTTGCGCGGGTTGGTAGTTGCATCTACAAGTAGAGGCGCCGGGATGAGCTGCTCGACCTGCTCGACCTGCGCCCTGAGCCCGCCAGGAGGACGACATGCCTGCCGTCACCGCCGATACCGTCCGTCTGCCGCGGCTGGCTGAGCCCGCGCTCGGCGAGGTCGACCGTCCGGTGCGGAGGATGACCACCGCGCCCACCGGGTTGGAGGGCGAGGGCTTCCCGGTGCGTCGGGCCTTCGCCGGAGCACGGCTCGCCGAGCTGGATCCGTTCATCCACATGGACGAGATGGGCGCCGTCGACTACGGGCCGGGCGAGCCCAAGGGAACCCCGTGGCATCCCCACCGCGGATTCGAGACCGTCACCTACATGATCGACGGAACCTTCCAGCACCAGGACTCGCACGGCGGCGGCGGCCTGATCGCAGACGGCGCCACCCAGTGGATGACCGCCGGCGCGGGCATCCTCCACATCGAGACGCCGCCGGAGGAGCTCGTCGTCAGCGGCGGCCTGTTCCACGGTGTCCAGCTCTGGGTGAACCTCCCGGCGAAGGACAAGTTCTCCCCGCCGCGGTACCAGAACCTCGAGGGTGGCCAGGTCTGCCTGGTGTCCTCACCGGACGGCGGTGCCCTGCTGCGGGTCATCGCCGGTGACACCGGGGGCCACCGGGGCCCGGGTGCCACGCATACCCCGATCTCCGTCGTCCACGCGACGCTGACCCCCGGCGCGGCGGTGCACGTGCCGTGGAACCCCGAGTTCAACGCCCTCGCCTACGTCCTCGGTGGCCGGGGGACGGTGGGCCCGGACGCCACGGCGATCCGGGCCGGTCAGCTTGCGGTCTTCGGAACGGGGGATCTGCTCGGTGTCACCGCGGACGACCGGCAGGACGCGTCCTCGCCGAACCTCGAGGTCCTGCTGCTGGGCGGTCGGCCGATCCGGGAACACGTCGAGGTGTACGGCCCGTTCGTCATGAACACCCGGGCCGAACTGCGCCAGGCCGTCGAGGACTATCAGGCCGGCCGGCTCGGGGTCATTCCGGCGAACGCACTTATGCCGCATCGCGTCTGAACCCGACGACATTCCGGGGTTCGGGCAGCCGCCGGGCCCGTGCTGTCGGTGCTCCCCGAACCGGACGCCAGGCGGTCAGTCGGTGGGTTCGACCCGGCCGTCCTCGGGCCGGCCCGTCGCCCACCTCTCCTCAATGCGGCCGTACTTCCAGACCAGCAGAGCGGCGGCCCAGGTGGCGACGAACAGGCCGACGACGAAGTAGCCGATGACGTTGAGATCCAGACCCGCGATCCAGCCCCAGAACTCGCCGGTGAGATGTGCCTTCTCGGCGAGGATGCCGAGCAGTTCGACGCTGCCGATGAGGAACGCGACCGCGACGGACAGCCCGGTAATGGTGATGTTGTAGTAGAGCTTGCGGACCGGTTGGGAGAAGGCCCAGGCATAGGCGAAGTTCATGAACGAGCCGTCGATGGTGTCGAGCAGGCTCATGCCGGCGGCGAACAGGATCGGCAGGACGAGGACGGTGTACCAGGGCAGGCCGGCCCCGGCGGCGCCGGCGGCGAGGAGGAGCAGGGCGACCTCGGTGGCGGTGTCGAAGCCGAGACCGAACAGCACGCCGAGCGGGTACATCTGCCAGGGTCGGGTGACCGCCCTGGTGAAGCGGCCGAGGACGCGGTTCATCAGCCCGCGGGAGTTCAGCTGCTCTTCCAGGCCGGCCTCGTCGTACCCGCCGCGGCGCATGTCCCGGAAGACCCTGATGATGCCGAGGAGAATGCCGAGGTTGAGCGCGGCGATGGCGTAGAGAAAGCCGCCGGAGACGGCGGCGCCGATCCAGGTGGTGATGTCGTGCAGGGTCGAGCCGTCGGCTTCGATCTGCCCGGCCAGGGAGCGGACGCCCACGCTGAACAGCAGCATCAGGGCGAACACAATCGTGGAGTGGCCGAGGGAGAAGAAGAAGCCGACGGACAGTGGGCGCTGACCGTCGGTCATGAGTTTGCGGGTGGTGTTGTCGATCGCGGCGATGTGGTCGGCGTCGAAGGCGTGGCGCAGGCCGAGGACGTAGGCGGTGACTCCGAGACCGACCCCGAAGACCTGGCCGTCGGCGCCGAAGCGGTAGTGGTGCGGCGCGATGATTGCCGTGAGCGTCACCCAGCCGATCACGTGTAGCCCGACGATGACCGCGGCCATGCCGCCGACACGCGCCCACTCCCGGCGGTCGAGCGCCCCGCGGACCCGGGTGGGAAGGCCTCCCCTCGGCATGGTGCCGGCCTGCGCGACCATGGCGGGTCTCCCCTCGCGGTGCACGCCGACGTGGACGGGGAAGTTTTTGTGCGGCGGGCAGAGGAACGATAACCAGATCATGGATGCTTCTGCAACTAAGTTGCAGAAGCATCCATGATGCGGAGCTTTGCCGCCGCCGCCGCCGCGAGCCGCGGCCCCCGGTCGCTGGGCATCTCCGGTCGCCCGACCTTCAGCGGCCCGGAGGCTCCTCCCCCGGGCCCGTCCGGGGAGACGGCGGGCTCGGCTGCCCCGCCGCGCGCCGTCGTTGCAGCTGGGCGACGAGCTGGTCGCTCGCCAGCAGCAGCACCGTGAGCCAGGAGACCGTCGCCACCTTCCCGAACGCGGCGACCCAGTCTCCGTCCGTCGGCAGCGCATGCCGGGCCTGCACCTGCAGCACGTACAGGGCGCTGACGCCCAGGCAGACCACCGGGCCGACGCGGGTCAGCAGCCGGCCGCGGGGCACGAGCAGCGCCACGGCCGTCGCCAAGGCGACGATGACCCCCGCTACCGGAGAGACCAGCACCGCCGAGAGCAGACCGATCCCCAACACGGCGAGCACGGTGGTGCGCGGGCCGACACGCCCCGCCCGGACGGACCACGGCTCGACTGTCGGCAGATCCGGCTCCGGTGCCCGGGACGACCGCGTGGCCACAGTCGCGCGGGCTCGGCGGGTGTAGAAGATCACCAGTGCTAGGGAGAGCAGCACCGTCACCGCGGACAGCGCCAGGGCGAACCACACGATCCGTTGTGGGGTCCAGGTCAGCGTGACGGTGAACCCGGCGGCCGTCGGGGTGATCCGCCAGCCGTTCGCGTAGCCGTCCACCAGCCTGGGGGTGCCCAGGTCGGCGCCGCCCACGGTCGCCTTCCAACCCGGGGAGAGGCTCTCCGCGAGCACCAGCCAGAACGGGGTACCGGGCCGCGCCCCCGTCACGTCGACGGTGAAGGATGTGTCGCCGGCCGATCGGACCGTCACCCGTGGCGTGGCGGCCGACGTCGTTCCGGTGGTGCCCGCCGTTCCCGTGGTGCCCGTCGCGGCCGGTGGGGTCCCGGCGGGGGAGACGGCGGAGGCGGCGCCGGTCGCGTCCAGCCACGGGCCGCCGCCGACGTCCGAGGCCAGCAGCAGGCGATCGAGATCGATGCCGGCGAGGGCCCCGTCGGCGGTCCGGATCACGTGCTCCCCCGGGCCGAGGGTGACCGGCTGGCCGCAGGTGGCGACGGTCAACCCGAGCCGGTTGACCGCGTCGGCGGTGCCCCCGGTGACCTGCACCCCCACCGGCTGACCGTCGATGCTCAGCAGGTCGGTCCGGCAGGGCGCGGGGATCTGGGCCGGCAACAGCCCCGTCGCGGTGCTCCCTGCCGTGCCCGCCGTGCCTGCCGTACCCGCCGTACCCGCCGTGCCTGCCGTGGGCTGACCGGTGCCTGCGGCGCCGGTCGCGAGGCCGGGTATCCCGATCTCGGCGAGGCCCACCGGCATCGCCAGCGGCGAGCGGCTGATGGGGTCGGTGCTGGTGACGGTCCGGGCATCGTCGATGACGAACTTCCACGTGCTGCCGGTGACGGCCGGGAAGGTGAGGGTCACCTCGCGGGTGCCCCCGCGCGCCGAGGTGTCGGTGACCGCAGGCACGGTCACCGCGCCGACCCGCTGGCCGTCGACCTCGATCCCGATGCGGGTCGGGATCGAGTGCCGACCGTCGGCGACGATCGACATCGTCATCGACGAGACCGTCAACGGGGTCGGCGAGGCGGCCTGGATCCAGCTGCCTCGCGGGTTGCCGATGCCCGGGCTCCACGCGGTGGCCGGGTTTCCGTCGAAGGCGCTCGACGCCCGCGCGGCGAGCGATCCCGGCAGCCGGCCGGAGGAGGTCACCACCGGGAGGGTGGCCGGGCGGCCCAGCACCTGGTCGACGCGATCGTCGGGGGAGTAGGCGGAGACGCGGGCGGTGCCGGTGAGCGCGAACGTCCGGGCCGTCGGCAGGGAGAACGACCGGCTGATGACCGACTCGGTGTCCTGCTTGAACGGTTCCGACGGGTTGGCCCGGTCCCGGGACACCTCCAGTGCCAGCCGGTGGCCGAGGGAGGCGGCACCGGCGGCGTCGAGGCTGTCACTCGGCATCCGCAGCACCTCCTCGGCCGTCAGCGGTGCCCCGTTTGCTTCGGGGATGGCGACCTCGGCGAACCCGACCGCGGAGACGTTGTCGTAGCTGCGCTGCCGGCCGGTGTTCGTCGCGTCGATGTGGATGCGTAACGTCCGGAAGGCCCGGGTGGGGAAGCGCACGACCTGCCCGGCGGCGGTGCGGGAGGCGTCGGTGAGCGCGACGGTCACCGGGGAGCCGCCGTCGAAGGTCAGCGTCGCCCGGGTGATCCACCGGTTGCGCGGCCCGGTCAGCGGCTGGACGAGGCGGATCTGGTTCGTCGTCGTCGGCTCGGCCAGCGTGGTCTGCCAGGCCTCCCCGGTCGGGTCGGTGAAGGCGCCGACCCGCCACGCGGTGCCCGGGTCGCCGTCGATCGCGCGGACCGGTCGGTCGGATGCCCCGTAGGAGAAGCTGTTCCCGTAGCTGGTGGCGGTCACCTCGGCGATCTTCGCCGGGGATCCCGGGGCGTGCAGGGTGGCGGTGGTCTCGCTGGTGACGTTCTGATCGGGGAACAGCGGCAGCCGGTTGTCGTTCGGGTCCTTCGCCAGCGGCCTGACCCCGGGTTGCTCGACGTAGCCGAAGTTCTCCCGGATGCCCGTCCACCGTTCGGCGCGCCGTCGGTTGGTGTCGGTGACGAGTAGGTCCGCACCGTCGTCGAGGGCTTGGCGCATCGCGGTGGGATCGGTGGCGAGTTCCGGGGCGTAGAGGATCGCCCGCCCGTCGGCGATCGGCTCGGCGAGCAGGCCGGAGGCCGCCGCGTCCACCAGCGCCTCCCCGTTGCCGCTGACGAGCAGGGGCCGCGCGGTGGTGGCGGTGCGCACGATCGGCTGCGCGCCGCTGACCGGGAAGACGGCCAGCGCAGGCGGATCGGGCACCGACGGGTCGGTGCCGAGGGTGACCTCGTCGGTGAACGGGATGCCGGGATCCTCGGCAACCGGCGGTCCGAAGGTCTGTGGTACACCCAGCCCGTCCGGTCTGTTCGAGGTGAACAGGTTCCAGGTGGCCCGGGGGCGCGGGGTCCGGTACCGCTCGTAGGCGAGGTTGCTGCGCAGCACCACGTCGCCTACGCCCATCAGCCGGGCGAGGTCCGGCAGGGCGGAGGTCTCGAACACCCCCTCCTGCAGCCGGCGGTCCAGCGAGCGGACCAGGTCGACGCTGCCCGCCTCGCCGTAGGGGATGAGTTCCCGCATGACCAGCGGACGGTCCATCAGCCCCTCGGTGACCGGGTCGAGGGTGCTTCCCCAGCGGTAGTGGGAGAAGTCGGCACCGGGAAGCTCCAGCACCCGGGTGCCGTTGTTCCTGGTGTCCAGGGCGCGCGCGAGTTCGGTCTCGTAGGCGGGGATGTGCTCGGGGCGTTCGAGTAACGGCTCGACGAACTCGCCGCGGAACAGCGGTGACATGTCGAGGGCCAGCAACAGCAGGACCACCCCGGTGGCGAGCGGCGGAACCAGCCGTCGGCGCCGGCCCGACCGGACCGGCCGTCCACCGGGGGCAGCCGTAGCGGTCGGACCGGCCGCCGCGTATCGCTCCCAGAGCGCTGCGAGCCCGCCCGCGAGCAGCACCGACATGCCCAGCGCCACCATGGGGACCGCCCGGGGCAGCGAACGCAGCGCGAGACCGGCCGTCGATCCCTCGGCGAAGTCCTTGAACAGCCGTCCCCAGGGAGAGGGATCGTCGTACGGGTAGACGCCGACGGCGATCGTGGTGCCCAGCAGGACCAGCGCGACGAAGTAGCCGCGCTGGCCCCAGCGGATGGCCGAGGCGCCGATCAGGGCGAGGATGGGTATGGTGAAGCTGACCGCGATCAGCCAGATACTCTGGGTGTAGTGGGTGGCCGGCCCGATCCACGGACCGAGCGCGTCCTGCCCATAGAAGAACCAGTTGCCCAGGCCCCGCAGCACCTCGGAGGCCTGCGAGCTGCTGGCGACCGTCTCGATCGTCTCGGTGAAGGCGAGGACGTTGAGGCCATAACCGGCCTGGGTGTAGAGCCCCGCGATCCACCACGCCGACGTGGCGAGGACGACCAGCACCGCACGGGTGCACATACTCACGGCGGCGCCGAGTCGGACCTCGCGGGTACCCCAGACGGCGAACGGTATCCACAGCAGTGGGGCGAACAGGATGAAGATCAGGCTGGAGGCGTTGATGCTGCCGATCGTCGTGACCACGAGGGCGAAGGCGGCGGGGAAGCGCCATCCGGCGGGACGCCAGCCGGCCCGGCCGGGCTCCGCCTCGCGCAACCCGCGCACTGTGATGCCGATCAGCCAGCCCAGTCCGGCGTAGGGCAGCAGGATCGCCGAGATCCGCGCCTCGTATTCCAGGATGTAGGGCGAGAGCATGTAGCCGAACGCGGCGACGAACGCGAAGCGGTCGGGCCAGCGCAACGAGCGGAGCAAGAACAGCACGCCGGTGCCGGCGCCGAACAGGATGGAGCCCGTCCACAGCCGCTGCGCGACCCAGTCGGGCAGGCCGACGAGATCCAGCAGCCAGTAGAAGGCGCCCTGCGGAAACAGATAGCCGATGTTCTGATGGGTGACGGTGCCCATGCCGATGCCGGGGTCCCACATGGAGACCGCCCGGCGCAGCATCCGGCTCGGATCGAGGTAGAGGTATGCCTTGGTGTCGGCGCCGATCTTTCCCGGTGCCGTCGCCAGCAGCGGCAGATACGCCACGGCGGCCAGCACCAGGGTCGGCCAGGAGGGCGGTCGCCGCCGGCGGCGGATCGCCGCCGAGGCCGGACCGGACTCGGCGTGACCGGAGTCGGGGCGATCGGACTCGGCGTGACCGGACTCGGGGCGATCGGACGAGGCCGGACCGGAGGGCGACGTGGTCACGGTCACCGGATCACCGCAGTCACCGGTGCGGCCCAACCAGGTCCGCGGCCCGGGCCGCGCTGGAGCGGCGGCCTTGATGCCGGGCCGCCTCCCGGACGAGCGCCGCGAACGTCGAGCGAGCCGTGTGCGCCCAGGTGAAGGTCGCCGCATGCGCCAGCGCCCCGGCGGACAGGCGGGCGCGCAGATCGTGATCGGTCAGCACGCCGGCCAGTGTCTTGCCCAGGTCGGCCGGATCCTCCACCAACACGCCGGTCTCGCCGTCGACGACCGCGTCGGTGTGTCCGGCGATCTTCGTCGCGACCGACGGCGTGCCGCAGGCGGCGGCCTCGGTGATCGTCATGCCCCAGCCTTCACGGGCCGAGGCCGAGGCCAGCACCCAGGCGCGCCGATACAGCGTCAGCAGGGCGTCGTCGTCGACCCGCCCGACGAGGCGCAGCCAGCCGCCGGCTCCGGCAGCGGAGATCCGCTTCTCCAGCTCCACCCGCTCGTAGCCCTCGCCGACGATGACCGCCTCCATCGTCGGATGTTCGTCGTGGGCGTGGACGAGCCCGTCGATGAGGACGTCGAACCGTTTCACCGGCACCAGACGCCCGACAGCGAGGACGAGCGGATGCGGCGAGCGTTCGCCGGCGGGGGAGAAGGACGGGTCGATGCCCGGCGGCACGACCGAGATGTTGCGCGGCGGAAGGCCGAGCAGTTCGATGATCTCGTGCCGGGACGACGGGGACAGCGTCAGGATGCGCGTACGCCGGTACAGCGGTGGCGCGATCTTGAATTCGACGGTCTCGCCGATCCTGGCCAGCTTCGGGGACAGCACCATCCGCCACATCTCGGCATGCACGTGGTGCAGGAACACCACCCGGGGGCAGCGGGCCCAGACCGGAGAGAAGAACGGCATCCCGTTCCAGATCTCGACCAGGCCGTCCCAGGGCCCGCCGCGGCCCAGCGCGCCGGACACCGCCGTGCGCGGGAAGACCGAGTACCGGCCCGCCTTGCGGACCACCGTGTAGCCGTTGCGGTGGACGGACTCCGGATGGCCGGACGCCACGGCCGTGCGCAGGCTCACGTCGATGCCGGCCTGCGCCCACAGCTCCGCGACCTTGTCGGCGTGCAGCTCCGACCCGCCCGACTCGGGGTCGTCGAGGTCACGCCAGGCCAGCATGTGCACGCGGCGCAGCCCCGAAGTCTCGACCAGCTCGGCAAGGGAGGGCCGGCGCGGCGCGGCCTCGATCCCGGGCGCTCCCACCTGCGCGGCCAAGAGGCCCGGCGGGACCGGGACGGCAGGCGGGACCGGGACGGCCGGCGGCACGACGAGGCCCGCGGGGGTCGGCGGGATCGTCGCGCCGGGGCCGCGCCGATTGCTCGCGGCGCTCATGCCCGAGCCGTCCGACGGGCGGCGGCGAGCACCGACAGGCCGGTGACGATGGCCAGCACGGCCTGGCAGGCGAGGTCGGCGCGGGCGGTGCTCGTCGGTGATCCGTCCGCCCACAGCATGAGGGGGATGGTTGCGGCGGCGGCCAGCCCCAGAGCCAGCAGTACGCCTCGCTCGCCGAGAGCGAGCAGGTAGTGGGTGAACAGCACGGTAGCTCCGAGACAGGTCATCGCTGCGGCCAAGGGGAGAAGCGCGCCGGAGGCATCGGTGAAGCGAGGGCCGAAGGCCAGGGAGAGAAGTGTGTCGGGTGCGAGGAGAGCGGCGGAGAGCAGCCCCAGCGCGGGGACGAGGAGTATCGCTAGCGTTGCTCCGAGTTGATGGAGGGCGTGCTGTCCGAGATGTCGTCGATCGGCGGCCTCCGGCAGCAGGAAGCCGGCCAGCACGACCGCCGCCAGTACGAGCACCTTGCTGGCCACCGAGACGGCCGCGTAAGAGCCCGACCGGTCGGGGGCGAGCCGGCCCTGCATGAGGACGTCGATGTTCTGCAGGAGGCCGAGCATCGCCAGCGCGACGAGAGCGGCGCCGACCTCGACGGCCAGCCGGGCCGTGGGCGCCGCGGGCGAGCCCGGCTCGGGCGACGTTCCCACGACCGCGTCCGGGTGGCTGCGCAGCGTGGACCGCGTGTGGGCGAGGGCGGCCAGCACACCGAGCAGGACGGCGATCGCCGCGCCGGTCTCGTCCAGACCGGCGAGCACCAACCCGATCGTGAACACCGTCTTCACCGCGGCGTCGACGAGCAGGTTGGCGGCCAGCGCCGGATAGAGCCGGCCGCACTGCAGCAACCCCCGGTCGACGCAGAGCAGACACCAGGCGGCACCGGCGGTCACGATCTCGGCGACGCCGCCGGGACCGGGCAGCGACAGTTCGTGGGCCACGAAGCCCCGAGCGGCCACCGCGAGCATGGCGACGACCAGCACGAGCGCGACCCCGACCCGGCGGACCCGGCGGACCCACTGCGCCACCAGGTCCAACTGCCCGCTGTGCTGCCAGGTAGTGATCCGCCGGACCACCCCCACGAGCAGGGCGCTGCCCGGCATGGACACGATGAAGAAGATCGCGATCAGTTGGGCGACCGCGCCGTAGGATCGGGTACTCAGCGCGCGTGCGATGATCAGCGTGACGCCCATGTTGGCGAGGTTGGCGAGCAGGCCGGCCAGCGCCAGCGGGATGGCGCCGCGCACCGCCCCCCGCAGCCGGGTGCCCCGGGTCTGTTTCAGGCGTTTACGCAGCGTCCAGCCGTCGGCCGCGATCGCGGCCGACGCGCCGCCCGGCTGGGCGGTATTGCGCTTCATGCGGAGTCCTCCCCGACGACATACGCAGGGGTACTCCCCGCCCCGCGCAACGGAATGCCCGCGTGGGGCCGGTTCACCCGCGCCGGGGTGGTCGGTCGCCTGGTACGTCCAGGAACGGTGCTCAACGGATTGTCAGTGCCTTGT
>NZ_CDWWXA010000097.1:0-8671 GCF_977971845.1 Frankia sp. CeCAU1
GAGCCACGGCGCTGACGGCTGGGAGGACGACGGGTGGCGCGTCGGGTCGGGCAGAGGCGGGAGCGGGGGCGGCGGGCGGCGTGGAGCCGTCGTGGCGGTGGCCGCGCTGCTCGCGGTGCTGCTCAGCGGGGGCCTCGCGGCGGCCCTGGTGCTCAACCGTAGCGACGACACGCCCACCATCACGGGGTCGACGCCGGACCCGCTGGCGACGGCGGGGACGGCCGCCGGGACGACGGGTCCGTTGCAGGCCGCCGCGCCGCCCGCCACAACCGGGCCCGCATCGGCGCGGGCGCGGGCGTCGGCGTCAGCGAGCCCGACACCGGTGGCGACCACGGCGGCGACCACCGCGGCGACGCTGTCCGCCGCCGACGCCGCCGCCACGGTGCGCCGGAAGGGCTATGAGCCGGACATGAGCACCTACGCGGCCGACCGGCGACTGAACGTAGTGATCGGCACCGGCCAGCCGGCCGGGGACACCCCCCGGCAGCTCGCCTTCGTCTTCGCCGACGGTGAGTACCGTGGCACGGACACGAAGGCACCCAGCGCGCGCATCACCCTCCAGCGCCAGCGTAACGATCATGATGTCGTGCTGCGCTATGCCACCTACGACCCGCGGGACCCGGTCGATGCCCCGTCGGGCCACGCCGACGTCCGCTTCCGCTGGACTGGCACAATCTTCTCCACCCTGGACAAGATTCCGCCGAGCGACCCGAATGTCTCCGGCAGCCGACGGTAGGGCCGTCCGCCGGGGTCCGGGTGGCGGCGGGCGGTACCGGATGGCGGGTGGCGGATGGCGGTGGCGGGTGGCGGACCCGAGGCGCCCGCCTCCGCGCCCAGCCGCACATCGCTGCGCTGGAAGCATTACGGTTCAGGGTTAGGGGTCTCGCGGGGCCGTGGACGTCGCGGATGCCGTGGACGCTGTGAATGACGCTGTGAATGACGCTGTGAATGCCGTCGACCCACGGACACCGGTGCGGCGCGGGCCGGCGGCCATCGGGCCTCGGCCCGTGCCCACCGCCGACGAAGGAGTGAGCTTTCGGGTGAGCCCCGGCATTCCGAGTCTCACGGCCGAACGCGGAACCGAACGCGGAACCGAACGCGGCGATCAGGACAGGCGGCACGATGCTGACCCCGCTTGTTGACGACGACCCGCGCCACGTCGGCCCGTTCACGATCCACAACCGGATCGGCGCTGGCGGCATGGGCACCGTGTACCTCGGTTTCAACGCCGACGGCCGGGCCGCCGCGGTGAAGGTTCCCGACGCCCGGTTCGCCGACGACCCCGAATTCCGGGAACGGTTCCGCCGCGAGGTGGCCGCCGCCCGCCGGGTGCACGGCCGGGCGGTCGCGGCGGTGCTCGACGCCGATCCCGAGGCCACGTCGCCGTGGCTGGCGACCGAATACGTGGAGGGCACCAGCCTCGCCGACGCGGTGCTGCGCCACGGCAGGCTGGAGGAACGGCTGCTGCACGGCTTCAGCGTGGGACTCGCCGACGCGCTGATCGCCATCCATGCCGCCGGAGTGGTGCACCGCGACCTCAAGCCCTCGAACATCCTGCTGGCCTGGGACGGCCCGAAGGTCATCGACTTCGGCATCGCGCGGGCCTCGGGGATCCCCAGCCACACCCGCACCGGGATTCTCATTGGCACGCTGGCCTGGATGGCGCCCGAGCAGCTGCGCGGGGAACGGGCCGGGCCCCCCGCCGACGTGTTCGCCTGGGGCGCCTGCGTGACGTACGCGGCGACGGGACATCCGCCGTTCGCCTCCGAGCAGTCCGACGTGCTGACCAGGATGCGCGAGGACCGACCACCCGACATCGCCGGCGTGCCGGTGAAGCTCGCCCCGCTGGTGCGCGCGGCGCTCGGGCGTCGGCCGGAGGAGCGCCCGAGCGCCGCCGAACTGGTCCGCAGCCTGGTCTCGGACTCCGCGGTCCGCACCCCGGCCGACGCCGACCGGGCTGCGGCGTTGGCCCTCACCCCCTGGCAGGCCCGCCCGCCGCTGAGCGCGGGACCCGGCAACGGCAGCAACAGCAACAGCAACGGCGCGCCGCTGGACCCTGACCGGCCCGATCAGCCGACCCATCCCCTGGCCAACCGGCCGACGCCACCGCCGGGCGACGACCAGTCGTGGCGCACCGTCCCGGTGCCCCGCCGGGGCGCGGACGGCTCGGTGCAGGATCCCGCCGACGGCGGCGCAGCCGGTCCGCCGCGACACCCGGCGGACGGCGGGCTCCTCGGCATGCTGCTCGGCCGGCTCCCGGCGTCCTGGCGGCGGCAGGCACCGGGCGCGCACGGAGCGCTGCCGGTCGTCCTGCTCGCTGGAATCGTCGGGCTCGTCGGGCTCGTCGGGCTCGTCGCCGCGCTCATCGGGGCCGGCGGCTCCGATCCCCAGGTGGAACCGGCCGCCCCCGCCCCGTCGTTCGGCCCGGCGGCCCCCGGCGGCCCCACGAACCAGCCGCCGGCCGGTGCTCCGCTGTGGACGCCGGGCACCCGGCCCGGCCCGGCTCGGCCCGGCCCGGCCAGCCCACCCCCGGTCGGCGACGAACAGCCGATGACACCGACGGACCCGGGCACTGCGACACCGGTACCCACCACGGCGAGCGCGCAGCCGAGCGCCACGCCTACGAGCCGGCCATCGCAGCCGACGGGCGCCTCCCCGACGGTCGCGCCGACCCCGTCGCCGAGCCCGGGCGCCTCGACCACGGCGACAAGCTGCCCGACGGGCGCCCCAGTCGGGGGCGCGACGACCGCACCGCCCTGCTGAACCCGCCGCACGGCCGCCCTGCTGAACCCGCCGCACGGCCGCCCTGCTGAACCCGCCGCACGGCCGCCCTGCTGAACCCGCCGCACGGCCGCCCTGCTGAACCCGCCGCACGGCCGCGTCACGCCACCGTCCGGCGTCCTGGTGCTCATCCACCACGCACCGGAGACTCTGACTGTGGCAAACCGGCTACGCGACCGCTGCCTTCGGCTTCGCCACAAGATAGCGAAGCGATCGGATCTAGGAAAAATTTAGGAGAACGGAACGGTGATGCAGGCCGCCCGCGGACCGGCGGATCCGGCTTCGCCGGGCATGCCACTCGTCCCGTGCTCGTGGAGCACGACCGCCCTGGCACCGCCGGCTCGGAAGTTCCAGTCGACGACGGCGAACGCCTGGCCGTTGCCGTCGGCGTCCGTACTGAAATCCAGCCAGACCTCGTTGTGTGGATTGGCGTACGCCGGATCGACAGAGGGTTGTACCGGGTCCGGCACGTTCTGGTAATGCGGCCCGGCCGCCGTACCCGTCGCGCCGCACGCCTTCTGATGAACATGCGCCCCGTACCTGTGGCCGGGCAGCAGCCCCTGAACCACCAAGCCCACCACGGTACGAGGTCCGCCGGCCGCCAGTACGACCGCCCCGGCGCCGACCGGAACGAGATGCCGGTCGTAGGTGACGGCCGCCGGTGGCTGCTTCTCGTTCCAGGTCGTGAACGCGACCGGCTCCGCGACGACCCTCGTGGCGCTCGGAGCCGCCGGTGCCACCGCCGAGGCCGCAGCGGCGAACAACGCGGTGAACAAGCCGAGGCCGGCCAGGATGATCGACAGACGCCGTCGCATGAGGATCCTTTCAGCGGCTAGTTCAGTGGCTCGGGAACGCCGTTCACGTGGGACGAGCCTAGCCTGGCCACGGGTTTCGGGAATGCTCAACACGACCTGAACGGAAACGTGGGGCCGAACGGGGGTGCCCGGCTCACCATCCTCGGCGCGAATCCGAGGAAGTACCCAAGGACCGGGGCAGCACCGACGCCATATTTTGCTCGGACGCCACGTTTTGCTCAGGCATGGTCCACCCTTCCTCAGGCATGGTCCGCTCCCAACGCCGGCCACCGGCTCGGGCGAAGAAACCAGCCAGGCTCGGCATGCGCCTGGTGGATCAGGCGAGACGCCAGGACGTTGCCCGGCCGGCTGCGACCAAGGCAGTGTCGTCCAGAGTGAGGACCTGATCAGCGAGACGGGCGGGATAGGCGCGCAAAGACAGACCCTCGGCCGCCGCGACCTCCGCGAGCCGGTCGCCTGCCTCACCAGGGATGCGGATGTTGGCATCGGTCACGGGACGTCTCCCTTCACACGCTCGTAGGGTATGGGGGTATGGGTATGGGTACATACTCATACCTGGCTCAGGCGGGCACAGCAACGGTCAGGCCTTCCTGGGCGGCGGCGGTCGACAGGCGCTTGTCGTAGCTGACGAAGACCAGTGACGGCGCATCGAGCCGGAGCGCCGTCGCGAGATGCAGGGCATCCGGCGAACGCAGCAACGGATCCGTCAAGGCCGCGGCGGAGACCATGATCGGCTGGTCGATGGGCACGAGCGTGATCCGCGACGGGACGTCGGGGATACGGGGATACGGGGAAGAGCGGCGGGGTCGCTGCGGCGCAACGCTCGGGTCACTTCGAGCATCACAAGCGCGGACGACACCGCGACGCCTGGCCGGACGGCAAGCCAGGAGCGCAGCGCACGCGTCCCACGCTCCGGATGGGTCAACTTCATCAATGCGCTGGAGTCCAGATAATTCAAGAAGATTCCCCGCGTAGCTCCGCCACCACGTCCACGGAGTCACGGCCGTCCCAGCTGCCCGTAGACGTCGGTTCGGGGAGATCAGCCAGGCTCGCGGTGGGGACGGTAACGCGCCCCTCGGCAACGAGTTGGTCCAGGTAGTCACTGCCCGTCTGCGTCAGTTCGGGCACCAGCCTCGCCCACGGTCGTCCGTTGCGAGTGATGACGATCGATTCTCCCGCGTGCGCACGGTCAACCCAGGTACCCACGGCGTGGCTGAGATCCCGCATGCTCACCACAGTCATACCTGAAGTCCAACAAGTGTTGGACACCCGCTGGCCCCTCGATTCCAGGATCAGCGGGAGCACCGTCCCCGGACGGCATCGCGCCCCCGGACGGCATCGCGCCCCCGGACGGCATCGCGCCCCAGCGCTCGGCGTGGACGGCGTCGGCGAGGGGACGCCGCCGGGCCCAGCCATGGCGTTCGAGGTCGGGAACGTGCTCAAGGTGGGTTACCGGCCCGAGGCAGAGCCACGCCACGGGCCGGATGTCGGCGGGGATGGCGAGCAGGTCACGAACGAACGGCTCCCGGTAGAACGACACCCAGCCCACCCCGAGGCCCTCGGCGGTTGCGGAGAGCCACAGGTTCTCGATCGCCAGGCACACCGAGTACAAGCCGGCGTCGGCAATGGCGTGCCGCCCCAGCACCGCCGGCCCCCCGCGGTGCGGATCGTAGGTCACAACCAGCGACAACGACGACTCCAGGATGCCGTCGATCCTGATCCGGGCGAACCGGGCTGCACGCTCACCGGCCAGGGCCCCGGCGAAGACGGCGCGCTCGCGGTGCACATGGGTGTGGAAGGCCCGCCGGGACCGCTCGTCGGTGACGAGGATGAAGTCCCAGGGCTGGCTGAGGCCGACGCTCGGCGCGGCGTGAGCCGCCCCGAGCACCCGGTCGAGCACGTCGGCGGGGATCGGCGCGCCGGTGAACTGGCCGCGCACGTCGCGCCGCCGGTGCAGGACATCGTAGAGGTCCGTGGGGCGGAGGTTCGTGGGGTGGCTGTCGGTGGGCATGGCAGGCTCCCGCTGTCCGGCCGCCCGCACGACGACGGGCGACGTCGATGCGGGGCCGGTCTTCGGACTTCCGGATCAACGCCGGCCGTCCGCCTTCCCGGACCCGAGGACCCAGTGGCTGCGCGACGCGCATGGACGGCGACTTCCCGGTTACCGCGGCGGGCCCGTGCCGGACTTTCACCGGCTTCCCGATTCTCCCCGGTCCCCCGGGGCACCCCGCTCATGATGCCATTGGGGACGATACAGGATAAATCGACATACCAAGGTGACGGCGATCCGTCGACCGGTGAGTTTGGGGGACCTTAGCACGGTCTGCGGGAAGGTCATCCCGGTCTGGCAACGGAACAGGCGGCTCAAGGTACGTTCACTGTACGTTCACTCGCCCCGACGGTGGCGCCGAACTCGGCCCGAGTCCGCGGATCGGCGGGATCACCGGCCAGCGCCGCTGTGAGCGCGGCGACGCGGTCGTCGCGTGGTTGGGGCAGGCCGAGCCGTAGCTCGGTCACCTGCCGCAGCGAGCGCAGCGGGACGGCTGTCAGGTCCGTCGCGGTGAGCGCCCGGATGATCTCGCACAGCAGGGGGTTCCGGCTACCACGGTCGGAGCGGGGGACCCGAACGGATCATCCATGTCCGGGAAGGCCAGTACGTGCATATGGGTGGGGGTGCGCCTGGTGCGCGTGGTCACCGACGCGATCCCCCGCAGCGACCCGGCCAACATCGCCGCGGCCGGGCTGAAGGCGCGTCAGGACGCGTGCTCGTGCTGACAGGCAACCCGCGCGAAGAGAGCTACCGCGGCGTTGCAGCTGGTCAGAGGAAAAGCTGGTCGAGCGTGTCGGCGATCAGGACGCGAGCGGTCCAGGTCTGGAGCTGGCCGGCGGAGGCGTCGTGCACGGCGGCGAGCGCGGCCTCGGGAAGCGGACCGAACTTGAGGGTCAACAGCTGGAGGAGCGACTCGACACGACCCTCGACACGACCCTCGGCACGGAGCATCTCTGCGATGGTCATGTAGGCATCCTCCGCCTCAGGTCCAAGGCCGGCGATCAGGTCATGCAACTCGTCGCGGGCGTCCGCTTCTCCGACCAGCTCAATGTAACGCAGCAAAGTGGCGAACTCCTCCCTGCCATCCGGGCCGTCGAGGACCGCGCGCAGTTCGTCGACCCACGGTCGCAGGTCCTGGGCGAGCCGGGGGTTACCAGGGACGATCTTGAGGAGGAGCAGAGTGAGCCGCACCGAGTGCGTCAGCGGACGCTCCCGCAGCTCCCGCTCGTCAACGCGAACCAGGTCATCGAGCAGGAACTGGAACCGGGGCAGATGCTCCCGCCAGGCGCCGGCGAGGTCCGGAGCCAGGTCGACCAGGTCGAGCACCTGAGTCGGGGCGACCCACGCGTGCTCGTTGTGGTGCACGACCAGCGGGACCACCGCTGGCAGCCGGGCCGCTTTGTGATGGTCTGCCAGGTAGCGGTCCCAAACACGCACGACGTAACGCAGCATCCGGAACGCCATAAGCGGGTCGCTGCTGCTCTGGTGCTCGACGAGGACGTAGATGAACGCCTCATGGCCGTCAAGCGGAGCGGTGAAGAGCAGGTCGGTGTGCCGCCACCGCAGCGTGGCGTCGACCAGGCTACCGGGGACAATCGCCAGCCGGTCGAGGTCGAGGCGGGCCACAAGAGCCGCCGGCAGCGTCGCGCGCAGCTGCGACGCCGCGTTCGACGGCACACCGAGGACCCGGCGGAACACCGCGTCATGCGGCGAAGGCGGACTCGACATGGCGGCACCGTACCGGCGAACACCGACATCCCAGACGGCGCCGCACAGCTAGCTCCCGATCCACACGGCCAACGGGGGCGGCGCTCAAGCCGTCTGCCAGACTGGCGGCAACGATAGCGCCGAGTTCCCAGCACGCCTCGCGTACCGCGGCGTCCACTTCGCCGACGATCGACAGCGGCTCACGCCGGCGCTTCCACTTCAGCCCCGTGGTGACACCACCGCCGCGGATCGCGCCGGTGGTGTCGCTGTTGCCGCGCGTACGGCCGGCCTACGGTTGCCTCAAGCACGGGATAGTAGATCTGCTCGCAGAAATACGCCGAACCCTGGTCACGGAGATGTCGCTTTCCGTGACCGACCGGATGGGTGTGGACGGCCACCACGCCCGCTACGGCATCAGGCTCGCGGCGGTGGCAGCACCCAGCTCCCAGCAGGCCTCGCGGGCTTTCGCGTCCGGCGTGCCGATCACCGTCAGAGGCTCACGCACGCGCTTCCACTTCAGGCCGGTTGCAATCGTCTCCACGCTGCGGACCGCGCCCGTGGTGTCGGAGCCGCCGTGGACATACAGGGCGTACGGCCGACCGATGGTTGCTTCCAAGCAGGGGTAATAGGATTGATCAAAAAAGTGTTTCAAAGCCCCTGACATGTAGCCGATGTTGGCCGGCGTCCCGAGCAGGTAGCCGTCTGCGGCCAGCACGTCAACCGCAGTGGCGGCCAGGGCTGCGCGGACTACCACTTCTACGCCCTCGATCGCCTCGTCTCTGGCGCCAGCGAGCACCGCCTCCAGCATCGCCTGCATGGACGGCGACGGAGTGTGGTGGACGATCAAGAGTGTCGGCATCGACGCCATGCTATGGGCCCGACTACCCGGCGCACCGTCCTTACGCCGCCAGACCGGCGCCACCCAAGGGAAAGGGGCGTGCTCCGCGAGGGAACACGCCCCAGGGCACGGAGCCGATGGCCTCGCACCCTATGTGGATCATCAGCTCGCCACAGCGACCGTTACTTCCAGATCACTTCGAGCCGGTCCGGGTTGAAGGTGCTCTTCTTCCCGCCTGGGATCGGCCGCCGGAGCACCACCGCCTCGATCACCGTCTCGACGATGGCCCGCCGCTGCTCTACCTCCAGGGTCGGCCAGGACTCGGCGACGTTGGTCGTGCTCGGGCCGGTCCGCGACCGTAGCCAGGCCATCTGGCCCTCACGCAACGTGGCGATTTCAGCTTCCTTCTCCCGCACGCGGGGGAAGACGTAGGCCCCGCCGAGTTCATCCCGGTCGTAGGCTGTCATCAGCTCGGCGATC
>NZ_CDWWXA010000097.1:9229-19661 GCF_977971845.1 Frankia sp. CeCAU1
GCCTGCCCCTCCCAGACCTCCTCCCGGACCTCAGTGGTCCTGTCGGCGAGCCGGGCCAGTACCAGTTCCGTGATGAGCGCGTCGATCGGGCGGCCGGAGCCGGTCACGCCCCGGCAGCGTCCGGGCTGGTTGGTCATGCAGTAGTAGATGTAGCCGCCGATGCGGCCATCCCGAGAGCCGTGCAGCCGGCTGCCACACAACCCGCATCGCAGAACGCCCGACAGCAGGTAGACCCGCTTCTGCTTGTTCTCCCCCGGCCGCGGGTTCTTCGGCTTGAGGACTTCGCAGACTTGCAGCCAGGTCGCATGGTCGATCAGGGCCTCATGCTGGCCCTTGATCGGCTGGTTGTTGCGGTCCCGCGCGATCTTTCCTTGGTGCACCTGCCAGCCCGCCAGAGCAGGGTTGCGCAGCAGCGCCACCAGGCTCGGACGCTCCCAGAGGTTGCCCAACGTCGTGAGGACGCCTTGCTCGTTCCACCGGCGGCAGATCGAGTTGGCGTTGACACCTGCCAAGAGGTCCTCGATTGCCTTGAGTAGGTGCGCGCTCTCCACCGGATCGAGGGTGTGGTCCGGCTTCCAGCCGAATCGGCGGCGCCCGCCGACGGGGATGCCGTGGGCGGCGCGGGCTGCGTGGCTGTCCCGCAGACGTCTGGCGGTGGCGGCGCTCTGGCCGTAGTTGGCGGCAACGATGTGTCGGGCCGCCTGCCGGCCGTTATCGCTAACAAGATCCAGGCTGCCCTGGATGTCAATGATGGGCCGCTGCCAATACTCCACCACCTCGATGGCATCTTCGAGTTCCCGCGGATCGCGGACGAGGCGATCCTGGTTATAGACGGCCAGGCCGTCAAGGCGGGTCGCGCCGTCTTGGTACACGCCATCTTTGAGGTTCTCCAGCGCGCCTTGAAAGACAGGGCGGATAACCCGGTAGGCGTAGCGCCCATTTGGGAGCGTGACACGGCGCTTCCTATATGCGCTGGTCTTCGGCTCCACGTAGTAGCCGAGGTAGGTGCCGCCGCGCCGCTGAACGTGCTGGCGGATTTTTTCTTCCTGGACCGTCTTGTTGTCGATCTCCTTTCCTGAGGTTGGCGCATCGCTGTAGGCATCGGGATCCAGCTCGAAGCTAAGACGTACGAGCCCCGCAATGTTAAGGCCGCTCAGGTCGCCACGGTGGATACGGTCGAAGTCAATGTGCGGGAGCTTGTCCACAAGATCATTTATGCGCTCTCGGCGCATGTTTGAGAATAGCCGCAATCTTCCGCCACTGATCTTCCCTCAGCACTGGCGCCCGCGCGAGTTGCCGGCCCAGCCAAGTGCGGGCCAAGTCCACTGGCACCGAGGGATCGAACCCAAATTCGCCAACACCAAGGGCGCCCTTCCGGCGCCCTGCATTAGAAGATGAAGAAAATCGGGACGGTGGCCGCATAGTCCGAGCATCCCGCTAAGGCGGGTGCGCTCGGTAGACGTCAGACCTGGCAGGAAGGTGGTTGCGCCCGGGCAGTGGCCTGGCTGCCAAATATCGAAGGTCCCCTTTGAGGGTCGTGCCGCAGCACACCACCGGGCGACAACGGGCACTGCGCGTCCACACCAGGCGGTCGCGATTCCGCAGCCGGGGTATCGAACAGCCCGGCCTTGCTCACATCCTTTTCCAAAACCCAACCACCAGTTGATCGGATTTTGGAGGATGTAACCGAGCGCCTATCTCTAGATTCGCTGGCTACTCTGTGCCGTTACCGTCGGCCGTCGGCAACGGCTTTGCGCTGGGCGTAAGTAGCATCATCAGGTACAACAGCGCCGCCCGCGTTACCTGGAGCACCTCGACCACGCCGCAGGCGTACGGGTCCAATGCAACCCGCTCCACGGCTCCATCACCGTCGGGAAGGTCGAGGGCCGGCGTCGTCTCGTGAACCACGAGGAAGCGATGGGTTGCCGCGTTCCGCAGGTTCTGGGTGTGGCTGTAGAGGCCCAACCGTCCCATGTCCACTGCCAGCTCGGCCATAGCCGCAGCAAGCCAAGGCTCTGGCCACACCAGTAGCTTCTCGCGCAACCGGCCCAGATCCGGCTGCGACTTGTTCTTGCTGTCGGACTCGAACCAGAACTTGCGGAAGCTGATCTTATCTGGCCTATCACCGATTCCCAGCACGAGGTTGGCTGCCACCGCGATGCGGTCCAAGATGTCGATGGCCGTGCGCTGAGCCAGCACCAGTGCCGAGACGGCGTCGCCGACGAGCGTGCCGTCTTCCAAGCGGTACCATCCGCGGCCTGCCGATGGTCAGTCGCCTTCCTTGCTGCCTGACTCCACACGATGCCCGGCCGCAAGCGTTGCGACTGCCTCCCCAGGCAGGACGACGAGCGCGTTGTAGACCATCGCTCGGATCTTCAGGTAGTCGGCGCCGAGCTGCTCCAACAACGCGTTAGCCAGGGGATGCGCCGCTGGAGCATGGACGTGGGCCTCGTCGAGCGGCGCGTTTGGCGCCAGGCCCTCGACGGTGAAGGTAAGCGCCAGCCGATGACCTACGACGAAGCGCGCGTAGTCGTCGGCCGGCTGAAACGCATGATCCGACTGGGGCACACTGCTGTAGGCGTACGAGCTGAAGTGGGCAACCGCGCGCTGGTCGGCACGCGCCAGAATCTCCTCGGGGTGTTCCCGTGCGTGGCGTAGCAGGCGGTCATACAGCGCCAGGATGCGAGGCCGTCCGGACACCGGACGACCAGCCACGTAGAACAGGGCAATCGCGGCGTTGCCGGACGCCAGGCGTTCGTGGGGTCGAGGTCGAGGGCCTCGCGGTAGGCCTCGTATGCCTCCAACCACCGGCCGGACGAGTCAAGCAAGTTGCCGAGGTTGCACAGCGCTTGGCTACGGTCGCCGGCCGCCAACCGTGCGTCGCCTCCGGCCACGCACAGGAGCCCGCGTGCTTCCCGTCGAGGCTCCCAGCCCTGCAAGCGACCCGCCGGCGACTTCGGGTAGCGGAGGTCGGCTACAATCTGGAGGCCGTTCGCGACGTTGTAGGCAAGGTAGTCAGCCACCGACTCCGGCAGGGACCGCAGGAGCCCCACCCCTTCGTCGGCCAACTCTGGTCGCTGGGCGATGTCGGCAGCGTCAATCAGGGTTGCCGCGACGCCATACAACAGCGCTTGATCACCAGGACGGCCCGCGAGCAGGGCACGGACCTTGTCGGCGGCACCTACGGGATCGTCTGCGAGGTGCTCTCTGGCCCGAAGAAGTTGTGGGTCGACTCCTGGTGGTTGCCGTGGATCAGTAGGCACGTCCGATGTCCCCCGTATGCCACGCCAATGTGACTATCGCCATCCTACGGACGGGTGGTGCAGACCTTCTCTACGTCGCTCAAGCGCCGCTGCGCGGCGGCCCTCCCGGACGCTTCCGGCGGCCACCGCCTGCGGGCGGCGCTGGCGCGCCGTCCTCGCCGGAGCCGCCTCCGCGCCCGTTCGGGCCTGGACGACACCGGCCGCCTGCATCAGGTGGGCATGGCGCATGGCTCGCATGCCATCGCCTCTCATGCCGCAGATTCCAGCTTTACCCCTGTCGCCTCACCAAGCCGCTTGAAGTCGCGCTCGTAGCGCTCCATGGCATAGGTTGTGGCCCGCTGTTCATCCGCTATGTGCTCAGCGCGTACCACGTAGCGGTCTACAGCCGATTGCAACTCGGAGAATTTGCCATGCAGGTCTAACACGTCGGCCCGGACCTCATGAATCTGCTCGTCCACCACGTTGAAGCGTTTGTCGATGTGGAGCTGCTGCTTCTCGAAGCGGGCGCCCATCTGGCGCTGCTGCTCGTCGAACTTGGCGTTCATCTCGGTACGGAATGCTCCGACCTCAGCCACAACCACTTCGCGTATAGCATTCTTCAGTTCTTGCATTTCTTCACCGCTCATCAGTTTCTATTGTGCCTCCATTTGCTCATATAGATCAACCCCTTCGTCTGCGCACCCGGACTACCTTGCGCCACTGGGGTGGCTGCTAGCGGTTCCCTTCGGGAATCCGCCAGCCTACAAAGGTTTACACGCGGCGACGGCCCTGCGCCCAATCTGTGCGTTCTAAGGGTCAGTCGGGCTACTCCAATTTTAGATCGCGCGCTACCATCTGTATCCAGGAGTCCTCGAGGGCAATGGCCACCGCTTCCTCGACTACTTCCCGTGTAACGTCAATCTCCTCGTATGCCATGCAATCAAAAATGAAGTCGACTTTACGCCCGATGACCTGTATCTCATAGTCGTTGTTTATGAGAAAATCTGCCAACTGGTCGGCTGTATATTTCCGCAGCATGGCTTCACCGTGTCCTTTCGCGTAGCTGTGCCAGGCGGTCGCGTGTCACCCCGATGGCGCAGGTGATGTTTTTGGCAACATAGGCCGGAAAGAGGCCGTGCGGCTCTATCTTCCACCGCTGCCTCTTCTTGAAGCGCTCAAGTGTCTCCTGCTCCTGGGGGTGCAGCAGGCTTGGGTCTGGTGAGCCAGCTCGGCAAGTGCGGTGGTATTCGTGGATTGCCTTACGGCGGGCCAGCAGGTCATGTAGGCGGGCCGTCAGGCGCTCTGTGGCGTCGGGGTCGTGTAGGTAGATCGGGAGGGCTCGTGGGTTGGCGCTCATAGGGAGACCTCAGGTTTTAGCTCCCCATCACCCGAATCGGATTTGTTATTTTCCGCGCTTAGATATCGGCTGGCTTGCTGGCCGTAAATGGCATAGTTGGTCATGGTCGCATCTCGGCCGTCACCGGCGTCAAAGCGATGGCGTACTCGGTGCCGTCTGGCGCGGCAGCATGAAGGGGGTAGATATCCCGGAACTCGTACGACTCGTCATCGTCCTCCATCTGATGTAGCTTGCGCAGAGCCTCGGCTGCCTGGGGTACTAGTGGCTCGTCTTCATTCAAGACAAAGACATCATCCCGGTCTCGAAGGCCGTCGTTGTACTCAATCCAAAACAGTTTCATCCGTGCACCTCCAGGTGCAGGGTGTGGCGCTGGCACCTCATACCGCCACCGCCTCGCGCACGGCGGCCAGGTGCTCCCGTGCCTCCCGCCACGCGGCCTCCAGCGCCGGCCAGTATGCGGCGCTGCCGGGCGGTGCGCTTGGCACAAATTCCTCGCCGCAATTGTAGCAGACGTAGTATTCGATGTTTTCGCCGTACGAGTGGACTGCGGTTTCGAGGGTGACGGCTGTGCCGTCGGCGTTAACCGACCACCACTCATGCCCCGAAGCCAAGGCCTCAATATCGTGAAGTGTGCATGGCTTATCGACGTATTCCATTGCTCTAGCTCCTTCTGGTTCCTCCTGATCTTCTAGGGTTGGGCACAAAATTGGCATTGACCATTATCCGGACGCCCGGTAAGCTTAGATCAGATTCATTTGTTAGTGTTTCTTGCGGCTCCCGTTGCAGCGGGCGGCCGTTTTTCTTTGCGCCGCTTCAGGGTGGCCGGATGCTTGGTAAGGCCCGGCGGTGCGGGCGCTTACGGCCGCTCAGGACGCAGTGCGTCATGTGGATAGCCAGGCAGACAGCGACGAACATCCGCCAGGCGGCACGCGCCAGCTCCACCGCCCAGGCCCGTGCCGAGTTGTCGAGGGCGGGCTGGTGCAACTTGCCTGTACTTCTGTAGATCGGGTGCTGTCTGGCTTGACCCGCTCGGGATCCAGCGCCGACGATGGCAGAACCTTTCGCGCACTTTCTCGGAGGATGACCATGCGGCTGACCCTGCTCGGCACCGACTCCCAGGCGGGGCGCTGCCCCACGCTGTACGCCACTGACCGGGACACCTACGTCATCCAGGGCTGGACCGTCACCGACCCAGAGGCGCTGGGCGATCTAGAAAACGTGCTGGAGGGCGAGACCTTCGTCGAGGTCCCCAAGGCGCTGCTGCGCTTCGCTGAGGGTGACTACGGGAAGGCGGAGCACTGAACCTGCTCAACGATGCCCAGTTCGACCGGCTCTTCCTCGACTTCGAGCACACGGCCTTCCGGCTGGAGGCTCAGGAGTACTACGCCGAGCCCTACGAGGCGGAGTCGCTCCGGCAGTTCGTCGCCGGTCAGGAGGTCGACCTCGGCTGGTTCGGGGACTGGCTTGCCATGATCCGCCAGGCCACCGGGCAAGGGCGGCAGTTCACCCGCGTCCGGGTTGTCGGCCTTCCCTTGACCGACTACAGCCGGTTCGGGGTGTACTGCTCGCAGTTCACCAATGCTGCGGGTGAGGACATCCGCTACCTGCCCCGCGAGCAGGCTGCCGGCCTCCCCGGCTACGACTACTGGCTGTTCGACTCCCGCAAGCTGGTACGGATGCACTTCGACGGCGACATGAGCTTCCTGGGCGGCGAGGTCATCACCGATCCCGCCGTGGTGGTGCAGCACAGTTACTGGCGGGATGCCGCCTGGCACCATGCCGTCCGACGGGATGACTTTGCCGCCGAGTAGATCAAGCAGCTCCACCAGCGTGCAGGAAGCACGCCATGCGCTGGGGATGCGCCTTCGCCAGCTACGCACGTCGGCGAGCCTGACGGGTCGCCAGTTGGCGGAGGCGGCGTCGTGGCCGCCGTCCAAGATTTCCAAACTGGAGAACGGCCGCCAGACTCCCACGGACGAGGACATCCGAACCTGGACGGAGCTGACCGGGGCGACGGGTGAGGCCGAGGGGCTGCTAGCGTCGCTGCACACCCTGGAGGTGCAGCATGCGGAGTGGCGACGGCTCCTGTCGCCGGGCCTGCGGTCACACCAAGACGATCTGGCCGACATCGACGCGAAGACCCGGCTGTTTCGTGTCTTCGAGCCAACGGTGATCCCCGGCCTGCTGCAGACCGCCGAGTACGCCCGCGCCCGCTTCGCTGAGACCGTCACCGTCTTCCGGGTGCCGGGCGGGGTGGATGACGCCGTCCGGGCCCGCATGCAGGGCCAAGAGCACCTGTACCGGGCGGACAAACGCTTTCATTTCGTGCTCACCGAGGCCGCGTTGCGGTACCGGCTGTGCGCGGTCGACGTCATGCTGGCCCAGCTCGACCGGCTGGTGTCGCTGTCGGCCTTGCGGAACGTCCGGTTGGGGGTCATCGGCTTCGAGACCCGCTACGTGGTCGCGCCAGCGCATGGCTTCTGGCTGCTTGACCAAGACCTGGTGACGGTGGAGACCTTCTCGGCCGAGCTCAACCTGGCCCAGCCGCAGGAGATCCAGTTCTACGCCGGCGTCTTCGAGCAGCTGGCCGGCGTCGCCAGCTACGGCAGCGCCGCCCGGGCGATCATCACCAGAGTCATTGATGATCTAGCCGCCGAAGCGGGCGAAGCTGGCGCGTAGTTTCGCGGGACCGCCCCGGAGTCTTGATGTTCGAGAAATTCCGAGAAACATTCTGGCCAGATTAACCGGTAGCTCCCTACCCTCCGACTCAGACAGGTCACCGCCCCGACCCAACGGGGCACTTGGAGGGCACGAATGAGCACCCTCGTCCCGCTGCTGGACAGCGGACAGATCGAGCAACTTCCCCCACGAGCACGCGAGGTCGTGGAGTACCGCAAGAGCGGGCTCTCCCTCAACCACATCCAGGGCTGCCCCCTGGACTGCGCCTACTGCATTCGCCACACGTACGGCCTGTGGGACCAGCGCCAGCCGCGGGCGGTCATGTCCGACGCCGAAGCCGTCGCGGCTCTCGTGGCCCACCCGTACTTCCGGGCGGACGTCACGCCCGTGCAGCTGTTCAACAGGGCCACCGAACCCTTCCTCCCGGCGGTCAAGCCACACACGTTCGCCGTGCTGGAGGATCTCGACGGCCGGGGCCTGACCAATCACGTCCTGGTCATCACCCGCCACCAGGTCAAGCCCGAGGACTGCGAGCGGCTGAACCGCTTGCGGCACCTCAGGGTGACGCTGTTGTTCACCTACTCCGGCATCGACGACCAGGGCATCGAGCCGTACCCCTCCACGGTGGCCGCAGCCTCGCTGGAGCTGGCCACCAGCATCCAGCCCCGGCGTTACCGCACGATCTTGTATTGGCGGCCGTTGGTTCCCGGTCTCAACGACACCGACGAGCACCTGGCCCGCGCCGCCGCCCTCGGTCCCCACGCCGACGCCACCGTCTTCACCGGGCTGTTCTACCGGGACCAGATCGCCGGCTACTACCAGGCGGCCGGCCTGCCGGAGCCGTACAGCGGCACCGCCCGCCGCAAGATCGTGCCGGAAACCCTGGAACGGCGGGTGCTGGAGGCCCTGGCCGGCCACGGCCCCGTGTTCCGCAAGACCTCCTGCGCGGTCTCCTACGTCCACGGCCTGCCCGACTACAACGGGCACTACGGCGTCCGGGAGCTGTGCGACATCTGCCCGGTGGCCCAGGTCGGCCGCTGCCAGCAGGCCCACCGCATGCCGACCGCGCAAGCAGTCGCTGCCCTGGCCGCGACGGTGCCAGACACCGAGGCGCTGGAAATCTTGGATATCGACGACCGGGCCGTCATCGTCGACGGCCTTCCCCATGAGCAGCCCCGCTACTTCCTCCAGCACGCTCTGCGCTTCCAGATTCACGACCTGCGGCATCCTCACTACGTCGGGCGGCATGGGCGGGCCGACATCGGGTGGCAGCAGAAAGAAGGCAGCTCGTGAGTGACTGGACCAGCCACGACTTCGCCGTCGTCGACCTTGAGGGCAACGGCCAGCAGCCACCCGACTTGGTAGAGCTGGCCGTCGTCCCCGTCACCGCCGGCGTTATCGGGGAGCCGCTTACCTGGCTGGTACGGCCGGAGACGCCCATCACCGGTTTCGCCCAGCGCATCCATGGCATCACGGGCGAGATGGTCTCGGGCGCCCCGAGCTTCGCCGAGGTCGCGGATGAGGTACGGAAGGTCTTGGACGACGCCACCGTCGTCGCCCACAACGCGCCGGTTGACCTGGGGGTGCTGCGCCGCAGGCTCCCCGGCTGGGAACCGGCCGAAGCCTTCGACACCCTGCGGCTGGCCCGCCGGCTGCGGCCGGACCGCGTCAGCTACCGGCTCGGGGCGCTCGTCGAAGCCTTCGATCTGGCCGCCGGGCTGCCTTCGGAGTTGCGTCCCCACCGTGCCGCCTACGACGCCCTCGTCACCGCCCGGCTGTTCGCACTGCTGGCCACCAGCCCGGAGGGGCGGCCGCTCACGCTGGGCGAACTCCGCGGCCAACCATCAGGAGACGGCGATGCCCCGCCTGCGGCCCTTTTCTGACCACCATCGCGGCCTGTTCATCAGCGTCGACGGGCCCAGCGGCGCCGGGAAATCGACCCTGGTAGGCCACCTGGCGCAATTGCTCGTTGCGGCCGGCGAAGACATCCACCTCACCCTGGAGCCCTCCACCGGCCCCATCGGCACGCTGGCCCGCGACCTGACCGAAACCGTCACCGGCCATGCCCTGGCCTGCCTGTACGCCGCCGACCGCTACCACCACCTCGAAACCGAGATCCGGCCCCACCTCGAAGCCGGCAAGACCGTGATCTCCGACCGCTACACGCCCTCCGGCCTGGTGATGCAGCGCTTCGACGGCATCGACCCGGCCTTCCTGTGGGCGCTCAACGCCGAGGCCGACCGGCCCGACCTGTGCGTCATCCTCGAAGCCGATCCCGACATCATCGCCCGCCGCCTGGTCGACCGGGGCGCCCACAACCGCTTCCAGCTCACGCCGGGCTCCAGCCACGCCGAGGCCCACTTCTACCGCCAAGCCACCGACCGCCTGATCCAGGCCGGGTTCGACGTCCTGCGTGTCGATTGCAGTCAGCGCGCGCCCGAGGCCGTTGCTGCCACGATCCGTGACCGCCTCATGGCCTTCTTCGCCGCTCCCGAGGCCCCGGCGTAGCTGCCCCTATCTGGCCCGTAGCTCGGCCGTACCCCAAGATCGCAGGACCGGCGGTGCCGGATGGCGCCACACACGACGTGGCCGCCTCACATACCCGCCGCCGGTCCTGCCTGCCTTCAGCGACCCCAATCGGAGGGAGCGCCATGCCGCAAACCGTCTACGGCTACATCTCGCTAGAGGACGACGACAAAACCGAGGTAGAGCGCCTCCACGACCTGTTGACAGCCCACGCCCGTACGTAGTCGGAAGTCCCGTTGAGTTGATCGACGTTGGCGGTGGCTGCGGGGACTGGGTGTGGCCTGATGGTCTCCGTGGGTGATGGTTCGCTGGTCGGGATGGTTTGCTGTGGTGCGTGGCGGTTGTCGAGTCGGGTGTTTGCGGCGTTGCTGGTGGTGAGGCGCTGGCGGATGTGTTGGTGGAGAACGGCCGTCTGCGAGTCGAGCTCGCGGAGCTGAGGACGGAGCATGCCCGGCTGCTCGCGCGGGAGACCGCGGCCGCGGCCGAGCTTGAGGCGTTGCGGGCGGAACTGGCGACGTTGCGTCGGATGCTGTTCGGCCGGTCGTCGGAGCGTGCGTCGGGCGGGCCGCCGGCCTGCGCCGGCGCAGGGGACAGCGGTGATGGTCGGGACGGGGCGGCTGGTGAGGGG
>NZ_CDWWXA010000098.1:0-19086 GCF_977971845.1 Frankia sp. CeCAU1
GTGCGGGGTGCGGACCAGTGGTCAGGGGCAGCGGGTAACCGGTCGTCCCTTCCATCGGGCGGTACCCCGCCGACGACGCCACCACGACACCGCAGTCAGATAGCCCAACAGGCTCACGGAAGCCGGATGAGCGGCGGCGTCGGGCCAGCTCCGGCCGCCCGTGCGGCGGGCGGCGAGCACCCGGCCGGCGACCCCGGCGAGGTACCCGACCGCGCCCGGGCCCGAGCCACCCAGTGCCGCCACCGCCGGCACGACGAACAGCCAGGCCAGCATGCCGATCTGCCCGACGCTGCCGAGCGTGCTTCCACCGGCGACGGCCAGCGACTTCGCGTAGCCGTCCCGCAGCTGTGACCATCCGGAGTACATCCGGTTGACCGCGAGATCGGTGCCGTCCACGACCACTCCCCGCCCGCCGGCACGCTTGAGCCTGCGCAGCAGGGCGACATCCTCGATGACCTGGTCCCGGACACCCTCGTGGCCGCCGGCCCGGCGGTAGGCCGCCACGTCCACGGCCAGCAGCTGTCCGCCCGCCGCCGAAAGCGACGGCCGGGCGGAGCGTTCGGCCAGCCGCAGCGGCAGCAGCGCCAGCCACGACCACTGGAGCAGGGGTTGGATCAGCCTTTCGGCGACACCGGCCGCCTCCTGGCGCGGGTAGGGGGAGACGAGGTCGAGGCCGGCGTCCCGCAGGAGGAGAACGGTCCGCGCGACGCCGTCGGGGGCCACCGTGACGTCGGCGTCGACGAAGACGAGGACCGTGCCCGTGGCCGCCGCCGCGGCCCGGGCGCAGGCGTGCGGTTTGCCGAGCCAGCCGGCGGGCGGCTCCGCACCGCGCAGCGCGACGATCCGGTCGTCCCTCGCCGCCCACCGCGCGAGGATCTCCCCGGTGCCGTCGGTGGAACCGTCGTCGTAGACGAGGATCTCGAGGCCGGGCACCCACCGTGAGCCGAGCAGGGCCGACAGGCACCGCGGCAGGCTCCCGGCCTCGTCGCGGACGGGTAGCACGACCGTCACCCGTTCGCGTACCGGCCGGGCCGGCGGTGGGACGCGTAGCAGCCGCGCGTTCACCGCTGTGTGTACGGCGATGGCGGTGGACGCCACCGCGGCGGACAGTACCGCACCCGACCAGCATCGCCCGGCAAGCCACCGGGCCGGGGATTCCGTCCACCGGGCCGGGGATCTCGCTACCGTCCGGTGCCCCGTCCGGTGCCCCGTCCCGTGCCCTGTCCGCCACGGCGTCGTCATCGTGGTGGGGAGCCCGCCGGGACCGGGCGGTCCCCGGCCCGGGCACGGTCCCGGGGTCCGGCCCGGGCCGCCGCGACGAGCGCAGCCCCCATCGCGATCCCGCCGGCCGCGGCCACACCGGGACGGTCGAAGAAGGTGAGGTTCGCCAGCGTCGAGGAGACGTAGGCCCACAGGAGAAGGGCGAGCGGGGCGCGCTCGTCGCGAGCCGTGCTCCCGGCCTGGTCCGGAAGCGCCGTCAACGCCGCGGTCATGGCGATCGCGACGGCCACCCAGCCGGCGGTGTTGGTGAGTGGGATTCCGTTGAGCGTCGGGCCGCCGCCGAGCCACCGCCAGTACCCCGCGGCGACCATCTGCGGGTCGATGAAAAGATCCCAGGCCGCGAGGACGAGCGCGGCCAGCACGACGGTGCGCGCCCGGCCGCGGTGGTGGCGACGGGCCAGGACATACGCCGGGTAGGTCGCCATCGCCCAGGCCATCGGCACCACGACCGGGACGCCGTACAGGCGGGTGCCCAGGGCGGAGCCGTAGACGTAGCGGCCGAAGGGCCAGCCGGTGTGCACGCCCACGGTCTCCACGAGCAGCCCGCCGCCGACGGTCACGGCGAGAAACCCGGCGGTCCACGCTCGGCCACGGGTGAGCAGGGCGTGGCTCACCGAGGATGCGAAGAACAGCACGATCGAGGCGATGGCGAGCGCCGCCCCGGCGGATCCGGTGACCAACGGACAGGGGAGCTGCACCGCCACGGTGGCCGCCGCGAAGATCCACGGCACCGCGGTGGGCCGCGCCGGCCGCGCCGATCCGGTGAAGAGCGCGTCGGCGGTCATCGTACCGGTGCGTGCCGGTCGGCTCCTTGGGCGGAGGCACCGTCGGGACGGGCGGGGGAGCGTCCGCGGAGCTCCTTGCCGAGCACGGCGTAGGGGGTGAGGGTCCCGGGGAACTGGAAGTCGGACAACAATGGAACGAATCCCTCATGATCGTACAACCGGCGCGCCGGACTGCCCGGGGGTTCGAGGGCGGACAGCGCGGCCGTGCGTTGCGGGGCCCCGCGCAGCAGCTCCCGCAGTATGGTGCGCCCGATCGCCCGGCCCTGGTAGGCGGGCAGGACGTGCAGCTCCACGATCTCGAGACAGTCGTCGAGCCAGTACGCGGCCGAGTCCGGCGGGAGCGCGCCGGCGACGACGTCGTGCCACCACTGGCCGACCCGGCCGGGCAGGGCGTAGGTGATCCCGATGAGTTCGTCGTGGGGTGTGACGGCCGCCACGGCACGAAGGTCCCGCCGCTCGAAGTGCCGGCGCGCATGGGCGGCCCGGTCCCGGGCGGCCCGCTGCGGGTCAGGCTCGTGGTGATCGAGGAAAGCGGCCTTGTAGACCGCGATGACATCGTCGAGCCGGGTGCGCATCCGGCTCGGGGACCAGCGGACCACCCTCACGTCCACGTCGGTCACCGGCGTCGCCTCCTGTCCGCGCCCGGATCGCCGACCTGGCCCCACGAGTCGGGTCCGGCGAGCCAGGAGGCTGGGGCGCACCATCACGTCGCTCGACGATAACTCGCCGCCCGCCGGCACCGCTCGGCGATGGGAATTACTGCTACGTAACGTCATTCCACTGATGTGGAGGGTGCTAACTCCGGATGGGTGGGAGACCGGCCCGATCACCGGCCATGGCGAGCGTGGCGCAGCGCGGCGTGCCGGCGAGGAGGTCGGCCACCAGCATGGCCACCGCCGGGGCCTGCACGGTGCCACCCGCGTTCGTCCCTGCCGCCACGATCACCCGGCCGCCGTGGTCTGCCACGGCCTCGACAAGGGGGAGGCCGTCCGGGGTCGCCGGGCGCTCGCAGACGCGGACGTCGAGCATCTCCACACTGCCGTCAGGCCGGCGCAGCGTCGGGAACAGGCCGGCGACCGCCTGCTCGAAAACCGCGCGCAGACGGGCGACGCCGCTGTCCGCGGCCGCCCGCACGGCGGTGCCCAGATACCCGAATCCGCCGCTGACATGGATCCTGGCACCATCGGCGGACAGCGTCACATTGATCACACCGAGGGGATCTCCGGCGTGGACCTTCACCGGCCGTCGCAGACCCGGGTTCGGCAGGGTCAGCGAGAGGCCGAGCAGATGCGCGACGGCACCGGCGCCGGGCCAGGCGGCGCCCAGCAGCCGCTGCAGGTCGCGGCCGGCCACGGTCACCACGGCCCAGCCGGTGCGCAGGGTCGAGCCGTCCGCGAGATGCAGCCGGACCCCGCTGCCGGCTCCGTTCCCGATTTCGTGCCCGGCCTCGTTCCCGTTGCCGTCGGGGTTCCCGTCGATGCCGGTCTCGATGTCGGTCTCGATGCGTTCCACCCGGGTGCCGGCGCGCACCTCGACGCCCGCGGCCCGCAGCCGGTCGATGAGTACTGTGGCCAGATCGTGGATGTTGACCGCGTAGCCGTCCACCTCGACCGCTGCGGTCACCTCCCGGACGCCGCCGGGCAGCGGGATCGAGCGGCCCAGCGCGGGCCAGTCGCGAACCAGGTCCGCCCGGGACAACCGAACGACCCGTCCCCCCGCGGACCGCTGCAGCCGCTCGCCCGCGGCGAGGTCGTCCGGACCGAGATAGATCCGCGGGATGCGGGCGTCCCAGCGCAACCCGCACCCGGTAGCGAGCCCGTCCCCGCCGTCGGCGAGCGCGAAAAGATGCTCCCACCCGCGCAACCCCAGCCGGTTCAGGGCGATCACCAGGTCCCGGGCCACCGCGTGCAGCCCGGGACGATCGGCGCGCTGCTCGAAGGCGGCGGCCCAGGCCCTCTCCGGCTCCGACAGCGACTCCGGGTCCCGTAGCCGCCAGCCGCCGTGCGTCGGATCGCGATCGAGGACACCCACGCGGCTCGCGTCCGCCTGCGGCAGGGTCTCGGTCGCCGACAGGTGCCGACCGTTCGTCCCCGCGAACGTCGTGCCCTGGGCGGCAGGGTCTGCCCGGTCGGCCGGCGCGGCGTCGAGGACCCGGACGGGGTGGCCTCGCAGCCGCAGCACGAGCGCGATCGTGAGTCCGACGATCCCGCCGCCGACGACCACCACGTCGTGCTTGTCGACGGCGGAACCGTCAGAGGCCGGGTCCTCGACGGCCCGGCGGCCGGTGCCCTGCCGATCGCCCCGGCGATCGGCCAGGTCATGACGATCGTCCTTCGGGCCGTTCCCGGTGAGGTCGTTCCCGACGAGGTCGTCCAGGTCGGCCCGCCCGACCACCGCGAGGAACGCCTGATCGAGATCGTCGCTGCAGGCGGGACTGTGCATCGCCACGGAGCAGAGAGTGAATCCGCGCCGCGGCTCCCCGCCGTCCTCGGCGATCCGCCCCGCGAGCAGCTCGCGGACCGGGCCGAGGAACCGGGGGGCGTTGTCGATCACGACCTCCAGGTCGCGGCGGTCGTAGGCGTCGACCAGCGCCCGGTCGGTGAAGACGCGCGGTTCGCTGACCGACACGAGTCGGCGGCCGGTGAACGACTTGACGTGCCGCATGTCGATCATGCCCGCGGATATCCGGGGCCCGTCGTGCACGAGGGGCGCGGCGATGCTGATCAGATCGGCGGCGTCGAGGACGTCCTCGACGGTGCGGGCGACGTGGATCCGGTCTACCGGCAGTCGGTGCTTCGCCGCCCAGCGCGCGATCGTCGCCGGCCTCGCCGCGAGTGAGGGAGCGTGCACGGCCAGGTGCCAGCCGCGTGCGACGCCCTCCCGGGCGACCCGGCTGTTGATGTTTCCGGCGCCGACGAGGCCGAGCACGCCCGGCCGGTCGGTGCGCGTGGCGGCCCCGGCCGACTCGGCGCCGGGTGCGTCGCCGAGCGGGTCGAACAGCCGGTCGACGATGAACCGGGCGACGTGCCGGGCGTTGACCTCGGGGGTGTTGCGCACCTCGATCCGGTGGCGGGCCGCGGCGGCCAGGTCGACGGCAGCGAGGGAGGTGCCCCGGCGGACCAGCAGCAGGGGTCGGTCCCGGCCGGCCTCCGCCGGGTCCGTGCGGACCGCGGTGGCCCACCGTTCGAGTGCCGGTCCATCCACCGCGTTCACCCCGACGACGAGGGTGTGCGGCCGCAGTTCGACCAGGGCGTCGGCCAGGCCCGTCGGCCGGGTGGCCAGCTCCGGGCGTAGCCGGGCGGAGTCGTGCCGAGTGACGAGCCGCGCGACCCGTTCGCTCACCGGTGTCGCGATCAGAACCCGACGGCGGTGGGGCTGCGTCCAGGGCGCCTGCTCGCGGGGTATCGACATGCGGCTTGCTTCACCCGGTTCGTGGGAAGGTGCGGGGCGTGGGAAGGTGCGGGCGGCCCCTCCACGGTGGCGGGTGCCGTTCAACGGGGCGTCAAAGCAGGCCGTGTCCCCGCCCGGATACGGCGGGGAGCCGCGGCTGGATCTTCAACGCGGCGTCAACGTCGGCCCGGGGCTGACCTGCAGGAGAGGATCCCGCCCGCCCAGCGTCCCCCGCGAGCCGAGCACCGCGAACCGCGCGAACAGTTCCTCGCTGTACCAGCCGACCATCGGTGTGCGCCGGACGACCTCGCTGTGCGCGGGGCGGCCGTAAGCGAACCTGCGCAGCGACGCCGCGTCCTGCCAGAGGCTGAACGTTCCCTGTAAGCCGATCGGCGCCTCCCCGATGCCAGCCGCGAAGATCAGACCCTCGGCCTCGGCGAGGTCGACCGCCACCGCCGGCACCGCTTGGCGGAAGGCGAGGGTGTGCCGCAGGGCGATGCGGGCCCGGGTGATCACCGCGACCGCCGCGGGGGCGCTCGTGGGAGGCGGAACGTTCGACGCCGCCGGGTCGCCGAAGGGCTCCTGCCGTGACCATCGCCCACGTGACGACAGCGGGTGAAGGTCGATCCGCCAGCGTTCTTCGGCCAGCGACGACCATGCCCGCACCGCCGCGGATCGTTCGAAGGAACGGGCCGCCGACGGGGAGGACCAGACGGCGACCATCGCCCACTGGCACGGATCGGCGTCGCGCAGGGTGAAACTGCTCGCCGAACCGGTGCCCAGCAGTTTTGCGAAGGTCAGTCCCGGTGTGTGCCGCAGGGCGGTACGGTCGGCGGCCATCCGCGCCAGGGCGTAACCGATCCGTCGCCGGGGCACCCGCCAGAAGTCGACGGTGACAAGCGTGCTCATCGCCGCACCGATGACAGGCGCAGCAAGCTGTCCCGGGCGGCCCCGTACTTGTCGGCGAAGGCCGTGGCCACGGCCCCGGCGCCGTCGTTGTCGCGTAGGGGTACCATCCGGCACCGCCCGGTTCCAGCCAGTACATGCCGACCGTCGCCCGCCACCTCCGCGAGCAGGCCGTCCGGACCGCCGCGGCCCAGCAGCGCGACGAGGTCGGGGGAGGAGACGTACACCGCCCCGTCGAGGCGCACGAACTCGGCCTGTACCTCGAGATGGCCCGCGTCCGACGGGGAGACGCGCAGCGGCACCCGCAGATAGTCGTCCAAGGCGGTGCTCCCTTCCAGACTCCAGAGCCGCTCGAAGTGCTGTTCGACGAACTGGACCAGGGTGGAGGAGACGGCCGCCTCGTGCTGGGTCGCGGCGGCCGAGGAGTACCCGACGGGGAACGTCGAGACCAGCGCCCCGGTGTCCCAGCGGTGATACGTCGTCAGGGGCTGTTCGGTGTAGAGACGCACCGCGAGCCGGGAGCGCAGGACGGGAGCGAGCCGATCCCGCAGTGCCTCGAGGGCCAGCAGGTTCGAGCGGATCATGCCCGGTACGTCGACGCTGTGCAGGAGGTCGGCGGCTCGTCCGGCCACGGCCGGGGAGTCCGGGTCGAGTAGGAGCACCTGAATGATCGCTCCGGCGTCGACCGCCGCGAGCACCGCGCCGGCGAAGGCGGTCCGGTGCTCGCGGGTCGCCAGATCCGTCCAGGTGTTGAGTAACCGGACGCTGCGCCGGGACGATGCGATCCGGGCGATGAAGTACGCCGGATCGAACGTGCTGAGCAGCCGCCCGCTGGTGAACTGGGTGGGCTCGGCCGTGACCGGTGCGCTCAGCCGTTCCTCGGCGGCCGGCAGCTCGGGGGAGCCCTGCTGACGTAGCAGCGTGATGCCCTGCTGCCAGGATCGCCGCGCCGCCGGATGGTCGTCCATCTGGGCGAGGATGTCACCCCGGCGGATGAGCACGCGTGGCTCCCAGCGGGTGTCGGGTAGCTCGGCGAGCAGCGGCAGGCTCTCGTTGTAGCTTGCCAGAGCCCGGTCCAACCGGTACTGGAAACGGTGGAGATCGCCCAACCGGCGCAGGGCCAGCGCCTCCAGCGGGCGGTTGCCGAGTTCGCGGGCGATCGACAGGCTCATCGTCAGGCAGTTGATGCCGTCGGTGAGCTCGTCGCGGTCGCCGTGGACCATGGCGACGTTCACCAGGGTCTCCGCCTCGGCCTTGCGGGCGCCGCCCCGGCGCATCATCTCCAGGCCGGCCTCGAAGTGGACCAGAGCCGCGGAGAACTCCCCCCGACCGCGGCAGGCGTCGGCCAGCCCGCGCAGCGTCCGGGCCTCACCCAGCTCGTCGCCGAAGTCGACGAAGATCTTCCGGGCGCGGGTGAGGCGTTCCGTGGCCAGCGCCAGGTGGTCGACCGTAGCCCGGTAGACCTCGACCGCCGGTTGACCGTCGGGGTCCGTGCCGTCCGCGTCCAGTCGCCAGAAGGCGTCCTCGAAGGCCAGCGTGATGTCGCGCTCGGCGAGGTTGGTCAGCAGCGTCGCCTCGGCGAGGCGGTGCCCGCCCCGGCGGGCTGCGGCCAGCCCCAGGACGTGGCTCTGCTCCCAGTCGCCCCAGTGCGCCGCGAAGGCGTAGAACTCGGCGGCCTCGGTGGCGAGCAGCCAGGTCGGCTCGTCGAGACCGGCCGCGTGGGCCTGGTCGATCAGGCTCAGGAGGTTTCCCCGTTCCCCGCCGAACCAGACCAGCGGCCGACCGACCAGGTCGGCGACGCCTGCCTGTTCAAACCGAAACACGGCCCCCGTCGTGAGCGCAGCCGCGTCCTCGGCGACGGGGGTGAGGGTGCGCACCCCGCCGGGGCTGAAGGTGTCGACCGCCTCCCGCAGCATCGCCAGATAGGCGTACAGCAGCCGCCCCAAGGCCGCCCGGTGTTCTCCGGACACGGTGGAGGGGGCCCCGGTGGAGGGGGCCCCGGCAGCGTCGTGGTGCCCGTTGCCGGTGTGCCCGTTGCCGGTGTGACGGTTGTCCCCGCCGGCCTCGGGGATCCGACCCGGGGCCGCGGGGTGGCCGAGCGGGGTGCCGACCCCGGTCTCGCGCTCCCGGGCGAACACCCGGAGCAGGTCGTGAAAGCGGTAGCGCTCGGTTCCCGTCCGGTCGGCGCCACGTCGTTCGAGTAGCTGGGCGTCGGCGAGCCGGTCGACGACGTCCTCGGCTTCGTCGAGGTCGAGGTCGAGGACCGCCGCCGCGGCCCATGGCGCGAAATCGCTCATCGCGGGCAGCGACAGCAGCCGGAAGGCGCGCTGCTCGTCCGGCGGCCGGCCCTCGTAGCTCAGCGAGAAGCTGGCCCGGATCTCCAGGTCGCCGGCCTCCAGCCAGGACAGCCGGTCGCGTTCGTTGGCGAGCCGCCCGGCCAGGCGGGCCAGTTTCCAGTGCGGATGGGCGGCCAGCTTGCGCCCGGCGATCTGGATCGCCAGCGGTAGGTAGCCGCACAGGCCGACGATGTCACGCGCGGCCTCGGGCTCGGTGTCGACCCGCTGCGTGCTGACCATCTTGGCCAGCAGCTCCACCGCGTCACTGGGCAGCAGGACGTCCACCATCCAGTACGGGGCGCTCAGACCGTGCAGCCGCGACCGACTCGTGATGATGACCGCGCAGCCCGGGCTGGTCGGCAGCAGCGGCCGGATCTGTGCCTCGCCCCCCGCGTTGTCGAGGATGATCAGGACCTTGCGGGTCGCGAGCAGCTCCCGGTACATCTCGCCGAGATCGTCGGGGTCGGCCGGTACCGCGGAGCGGCTGACCCCGAGCGTCTGGACGAACCGGGACAGCACCCGGGCCGGGGCCAGCGGGCTGCTGTTGCCCCGCAGGTCCACGTACAGCGTGTCGGTGAACCCCGTGCGGACGCGATGCGCGATGTGCACGGCCAAGGCGGTCTTGCCTGCGCCGGCCTTACCCGCGAACGCCGCCACCACGGTTCCCCGTGACAGCCCGACCGGATCGGTCAGCATGGCGTGCACCTGGGCCTGGATCGTGTCGCGCCCGGTGTATTCGCGGATGTCCGGGGGCAGCTGGTACCCCCCCTGGCTCGTGGGCGCCACGGAGACCCGCCGGTCGAGCGAGCGGGGCGGGGTCCAGGCCAGGCTGGACGCGCCGCGCAGCACGTCCTCCTGCAGCTGCTGCAACATCGCGGAGTCCAGCCCCAGGTCGTGCAGCGCCTCCAGGCCCTCCCGGCAGGCCCGGGCCGCGTCCTCGATCCGACCGTCCCGGTAGAAGGCGAGAACCAGCTCTCGGCGCAGCCCGTCGTCGTGGGGGTGCCGTGTCACCAGCACGCGCAGATCCCCGATGACCTCGCGATGACGACCCAGGGAGAGATCGGCGGCGATCCGGGTCTTGGCGATGTCGAGCTGGAGTTCGTCGAGGGCGTCCACGTAGGCTCGGGTGAACGGGTAGTCGATCAGGTCGACCAGCGGCGGTCCCCGCCAGAGGGCCTGGGCCTCCTGCAACGGGGCGATCGCGCTCACCGGGTCACCGTCGTCCACCGCGCGCCGGCCCTGTTCCAGCAGCCGACGGGCCTGTTCGGAGTCGATCTGCTCCGGGCGCACGTCAAGGACGTACCCGGTCCCCTTGCGCAACAGCACCTCGGAACCGGTCTCCAGCCGCCGCCTCAGCTCGCTGACATGGGTACGCAATGTGGCCAGCGCCTTCTCCGGCGGTGGGTCCCCCCAGATCACCTCCAGCAGCCGGTGACCGGGCACCACCTGACCGGCTTCCAGCAGCAACGCGGCCATCAGCACCTTGCGCTGGGTGCCGCCGAGCACGATGGGTGCTCCCCCGGCAGTGATCTCCAACGGGCCGAGGATGGCGAACTGCAGGCTGTCGCGGTCAGGCATCTGGTCCTCTCGTACGACCCCCGGTGATGTCTGTATTACCGCAGCGTGCGCCGGGAGGGGACATGGCGGCAACTACCGATCTGGAACGGCCCCTGTCGTTTCCGCGTCAGGCCTGCTCCGGCGCCCGGTGTCCGGTGCGACGCGGGTGGCGGTCCGACTCCGTGGGGTGTCGTGTGACCCGATCGCGGAATCCAGGTGTTCCGATCAACGCATTCTCAATGGTTCTGGTGATTGTGCGTGCAGTGGGTGTTGATCGCTTGGAGGTGCACTGAGTCCACGAAATCGAGGCGGCAGACGGCCGGGAGACGGCCGGCGAGGCGGAGGGGGTTGGGAACATGGCGATCACGGTGCCCAGGAGCCTGGCGAGGCGGCCCGCGTCGGCGGCGGGCCCGGCGGTGACCCCGGCGGTGACCCCGGCGGTGACCCGGACCAGGACACCGCGGACGATGGCCGGGGCGGACCTTCTCCCGCGACGTGCCGGCGGACTGCCGCACGAGCTGATCTTCCGGATCGAGTCGGTGTCCCGGCACACCTCGGTCCGGCACGTGCACGTCGAGACCGACGAGGGCGCGCTGCTGGCCGACTGGTGGTCGCGGGGCCGGGTCGAGCTGATGGCGGCCGGCCGGCCGTTCGTGCTGGAGACCGACCTCGACGGTTTCGGGATCCGTCTGGTCGAACCCATGGGACGGGTGCCCCTGGCCGCCTTCGAGCCAGGCCGCCACGGGGGCTGGGTGCGCCTGTCGGACGGTGCCACGCTGCGTTGGCTCAGGCCGACCCGCGGCGAGTTCGCCAGCGGGCTCGTGGGTCACCGTGATGTGAACATCATCCGGTTTGCGCTGGACGGAACGGCGCTTGTCGTGGCCGATCCGGATGCGCTCGACCCGAGGGTCACCCGGGTGGCCCGGACGACAGGTGCGGATTCGGGACATGTCTGTCGGGGGAAAGCCGCGGACCCGCGGCTGGGATGGGTTCCCGACGTGGTGGCCCTGCTCGTCCTCGGCTGGTTTCTTCGGGTGGTCGAGTCCGAGGCCGCCGGATCTGCTCGATCGCGTGTTCGATACCTCGATGCTTGACGGGCGGCGCCGGCGAGGGTTCACTACTTCGTGATCGAACCTATGTTCGAGACTCGGGAGGTGTTGTGGCCACCGTGACCAGTCGGCCGATCAGTGGCTCGGACAGTGGCTCGGACCCGGCGGGAGGAGCGGCCCGCGGTAAGGGTGCGTTTGGCGGCCCCGGTGGATCTACCGGGGCGCACGGTGGATCAACCGGGCCGGTTGGACGGGCCCTGGTGTCGGCGGCGGGGTTGCCTCGCCGCTCCCGCGACGATCTGTTGGTCGCCGCCCGGCGCGGTCTCGGTGAGGCCGAGTACGCCCAGGCGGCCGGGGAGCGCTACGCCCTCGCCCACCTCGCGGCGCTGCGGGCGGCGGCCGCTGTCCTGGCGGACCGGGCCCGGCCCCGTCCCGGTCGTCGCGGTCGGCCCGTGAGTGCCTGGCGCCTGCTTGTCCGGGTGGCCCCCGAGCTCGCGGAGTGGGCGGAGTTCTTCGCGGCGGGGGCCGCCCGGCGATCGGCGGCCGAGGCCGGGCTGAAGGTAGTGACCAGGCGGGAGGCCGATGATCTGATCCGTCAGGTCGATCTGTTCATCGGGGTTGTCGAGGGCGTGCTGGGCCTGCCGTCCCAACCGATGATCGCCGGCGCCGGTCCGGTCGGGCCTGGGGAGGTCACGATGGTCATGTCGCCGGGCCGAGGGCAGGCTGACCGTGGTCGGCCCGGCGGCGCCCCGGGTGGGTGACGAGCGGTTGCGTTTACGGTGAGCATCGGTCACTATCGGTTACCTTCCGAGGGGTAGTGGTTGGCGGAGCAGGAGATCATCGATGGTCCTCACCGGTTCTGAGCATCGGCACCGCGGCGCGCATCGGGCCGTGCCGTCCGCCGTTGCGCGTCGCAACATCTGGGTACTGCGGGTCGTAGGGCTGTCGGCTGGCGGGCTGGTTGTCGGGGTCGCCATAGGCCTCACCGTGGGTCGGTGACGCGCCTGGTCCTCCGGCGTGGGCGAGCGGGCTGACGGCGGCGCCGACGAAGCCGGCGTGAGGAGGCGCGACACGCATGACCAGCCATGTCACCGGCGCGGATCTGCGGCAGGCCGCGATCTGGCACGGCCTGCGGACGGTCCTGCCCGGATCGGCAGCGGGGGTTCCGGCCTGGTCGGTGGCCCCGGCGGCCACAGCCATCCCGCCGATCATCGTTGACGCGGGCGGTGGGAGTGGTGGCTTCGCCGTACCCCTGGCGGTCGAGGGCTACCTGGTGATCGTCGTGGACCCGTCGCCGGACGCCCTGGCAGCGTTGCGCCGTCGCGCCGACGAACGGGGCGTCGCCGACCGGGTCACGGCCGAGCAGGGCGATCTGGCCGACCTGACCGGCATCGTCGGAGCCGAGACCGCCGATTTGTTGCTGTGCCACTCCGTCCTCGACGTCGTTGACGATCCCGAGGCCGCGCTGGCGGGGGCCCTGCCGGTGCTGCGCCCGGGAGGCGTTCTCAGCCTCGTCGTCGCGGGCCGGGCTGCCACGGTGCTCGCCCGCGCCCTGGCGGGTCGCTTCGAGCAGGCGCAGGCCGTGCTGACCGGCCGGGGCGCCGGGGCGCCCCGGACGCCCGCCGGGTTCACCACCGCCGAGATCGTCGCGCTGGTGAACGCGGCGGGCGCGGACGTCGTCGACGTCCACGGGGTGCGCGTGTTCGCCGACCTGGTCCCCGGGGCACGGGTCGACTCCGATCCCTTCACCGCGCAGCGGCTGCTGCGCCTGGAACTGGCCGCGGCCGCCCTGGAGCCGTTCCGTGACCTTGCGGCACAGCTGCACGTGCTTGCCCGCCGTCGTGCCGCTGGTACCGCTCGCGAAGCCGGCGCCGCCGGGTTCCCGTGACCGTGGATTTCCCGGTATGAAAGACCCCAGTTCGGGCACGGACCAGGTGACGGGAATCGCTCGGTTCCAACCAGCATGACAGGTTGCCTACCGCACCCGCCCGCACATGCCTATCCTTGGTTATCAGGTTCCGTCCGCCGGGCCTACAGGTCGTGGGAGGAGCGTCGATGCCGCTCTCGGAGAACGAGCAGCGCCTGCTGGAGCAGATCGAGCGCGCTCTCGTACAGGACGATCCAAAGTTTGCCAGTACCGTGCGTTCGACGGACCCCCGTACCTACCTGCTGCGCCGGGTGCGCCGCAGCGCGGTCGTTTTCGTCCTCGGTCTGGCCGTCCTGGTGGTCGGTGTGGTACTCAACCGGGTACCGCTGACGGTGATCCTCGGCATCCTCGGTTTCCTCATGATGTTGTTCGCCGCGCTGCGCGGTGCGGCAGACCTGCGCCGGATCAGCGGCCGTGACACCGGTCACCGGCGGCCGGGCGGCGTGCAGGGGGGATCGAAGCCGAAGCCGCGGGCTAGGGCTCCGTTCATGGAACGGGTCGAGGAGCGGTGGCGGCGGCGCTGGGAGGACCGTCCCTGACCGCGTCCAGCCAGTCCTGATTGTCCTGATTGTCTTCGTTCTGAATCGTGGTGGGCGTGGCGGGTGCGTCGTCCTTACCGCTTCCCCGTCCCGGCCTCGACCGTCCGCGCGCCGAGGCCGGCGCGGCGCGCCGGAGAACCGATGCCGGTGCGATCCGCGCCAACATCCGCCTGGCCCGCGGTGCCAGCGCCAACAGCGTGGTGGTGGCCAGGACGGCATCTTCGCGGAGGTCTGCGACGGACGGCGGCGCGGCCATCTCCGGCGGCGCGTAGCGGGCCCGCTCCTCCGCGGAGGCCAGTCGGGCGAGTGCCGCGCGGGCCTGCGGGTAGGTCGTGGGGGGCTCGCTGCCCCCGGATTGCCACGCAGACGGTTCCGGGCCGGATCCCGGAGCCTGTGCGGTGGTCGGCTCGGCGTCCAGGTAGGCGGTCAGCCGGGCCACTCCGGCCCGCGGCGAGTCGTTCGGCCGGATCATGATTCCCAGGTCCGCGGCGACGTCCAGCAGTTCCGCCCAGGCGTCGTGGACCCGTTCCACCGTCGCCCCAGACGGATCTGGGGGATCGTCTTCGGCCGGGCGCAGCCGGACCCGCCTCCGCCGGATCCGGATGATCGCCGGAACGGCTAGCAGGCCCAGGACGGGCAGGGCAGCGCACAGCCAGACCACCCAGGAGGGAATTTCGGTGGAGGTCGATGCGTCGTCACCTGACCGCGCAGCGCCCATCGTGGTCGGATCGTCGCCGGGAGCCGGCGTGGAGGTATCCGGCACGGGCACCGGCTCGGGCGCTGCCTGCGATTCGGCCTGAGCCTGCTCTTCCGGCAGGGCGGCGTCGTTGTCGGGGTCCTCGGGCCCGGCGGGGGCGTAGGACGGCGCCGAGGTGGTTCCGTCGCTGCGGCGGGTCGGCTCGAAGCTGATCCAGCCGATCGACGGGAACCAGACCTCGGGCCAGGCGTGCGCCTGCCGGTTGGTGATGACGTAGCTGCCGTCGCTCCGCCGCGCCCCGGGGACGAAGCCGATCGCGACCCGGGCGGGTAGGCCCAGTATCCGCACCATGACCGTCATGGCCGAGGCGAACTGTTCGCAGTAGCCGCGGTGGGTGTCGAACAGGAACTGGCTGAGCGCGCCCTCCTGCGTGGTGGGGGCGCCCCGGAGGTCGTAGGTGAACTGCGGCCCCCGCAGGTATTCCTGGATCGCGTACACCTTTTCATAGGGGGTGCGCGCACCCGCGGTCACGGCCTTGGTGAGCTGACGCAGCTGGGGATCGAGATTGTCAGGGAGCGCGGTCGCGACGCCGAGCGAGTCCGGGATCGGCCCGGTCGCGGCCTGAAGCTGCGCGCTTGTGGGATTCGGCACCACCGCGTCCACCTGGTAGTGCGCGTTCGCCGTCGAGGTCCGGGTCGAGAAGATCGTGCCTGTCGGGCTCGCCAGCCGCCAGTCGCCGGTCAGCCCCTCGATCCGGATTGGGATGCCCGGAACCGGCAGATACAGCTCGTTGAACCGCCCGGTGACGGCCACCTCCGCACGTACCGACTGGGTAGCGCCGCCCGTCCGTGGTTTCGGTAATCCCTCGCTGACCCGGTCTTCCCGGGTGGCATTCAACGCCCGCAGGGTGAACAGTTGGCCGTCGAAGTTCTCCAGCGCCGTCAGTCGCAGATACTTCGGCTCGTCGGAGCGCAGCCGAAGCAGGGGCACCTCCGTGCTGGCGTGCAGCTGCTGGCTCACCGAGACGATCGGCTGCACGACGCTGGCCGAACTCGGACCGTCCCCGGCACCGGATCCACCCTTGCGCGACACCAGTCCCTCGCCGTCAAGGGACGGCAGGCCCAGCGGCACCACGATCGCGGCGACCAGCGCGGTGACGGCGACCCCGAGCGCGCCCACGGCGATGCGACCGCCGAACATCTCGACGCCAGCCCTCCGCTGGTCGGAGACGGTCCGGCCCCATCGCTCGTACGCCAACCGCCCGTCGAGCAGGAGCAGGGCGATGAAGCTCACCGCGCCGAGCAGAAAGGGCACCACGCCGACCCCCCCGGGCAGAATCGCCGCCGACACCGCATACAGCGCCAGCAGCGGAAGGCCGCCGAGCGTCGGGTGGTCGAACTTCACCACGATCAGGTTGACGATCATCACCAGGAGGTAGACGCCGATCACCGTGAGGACCACCAGGCCCGGCCGGGCGGGCACCGGCGCGGCCAGCCGTGAGATGTCGGAGCCGCCGGCGGAGATGAGCGTGTGCAGCGTCCCGACCGTGGTGGCGGTCGGCAGGAAGCCCAGCAACGCCGTCGACCGCGCGGACAGCACGGTGACGGTGCCGATGAGGCCGACCAGACTGAGCAGGATCTCGGCCGCCGCCGGCAGCCGGAGCAGGCGGCTCGCCACCCCCGTCCCGACGGCCACGGTCGTGGCGACGAGCACCGGCCCGAACCACCAGAGGACACCCTCGAACAGACGGGTCAGCGCGCTGGTGGACAGCAGACAGGCGACGGTGGCGATCACTGTGGGCGCCGGGCGGGCGTTCACGGCACAGACCGTCCGCCGGTGTGGAGATCGCCGGTGTGCCCCGTCGCCCCGGTGTGCCCCGTCGCCCCGGTGAGTCCCACGGTTCTGGTGAGTCCCGCGGCCCCGGGACGTCCGGAGACTCCGGCGGCACCCGGGGCACCGACGCCGCCCGTGCCCCGGGCCCGGGCGGCGACCCGCGGCCACATCGCCGCGAGGCTGGTGCCCGCCGCCGCGCCGAGGACCGCCCAGCCGGCGCGGGTGAGCACCGCGTGCGTCGTTTCGAGGTCGGCGGCGATCTTCGGGGCCGCCGCGGCGGTGCTCCAGCTGGCCACGTTGACGAGCACCGCGATCGCCGGGGCGCTGCGGGGCCGCAGCCCGGCCAGCGCGGTGGCGGTGGGCGCATCGGTGTGGCCGAGGACGGCGACGAACATGCCGCCGTGACCGACTCGCCCGCGGCCGGCCGCGAGCGCTGGGTACAGGGACTCGGTGGGGGCGGGCATCAGCGTCGAAAGCTCGTCAAGGAGCCCGCCGACGGTACCCCCCGCGGCGATGGCCGCCAGCCCCTGATCGGTCAGCAGTCGGACCCGGTACCCGCCCCGGACGAGGTGGACGCCGATCGCCCCGACCGCGCTCACCGCCCACTCGAACGACGCTGACGGGCCCCCGTCAGGCCACGCCCGGGCCCGAGTGTCGATCAGGATGGTCGCCCCGCCCGTCTGCGGGTGCTCCTCGCGCCGGACCATCAGCTCGCCGCGGCGGGCGGTCGTCTTCCAGTGCACCTTGCGCAGGTCGTCGCCGGACCGGTACGGACGGGTCGTCGTCTCGTCCTCACCCACGAGCCCGGTCGCGCGGCGCAGCTCGGCGCTGACGCGCGCGGCACCGGTCGGGCGGGCCGGCGGCAGCCGCTCGATCGGGGGGGCCACGACCAGTTCGTCCATGCTGCGGAAACTGCGCGACAGTTCGCACAGCCCGAACGGGTCACCGAGGCGGATCGCCATCGGTCCGATCTGGTAGCGACCGCGCATCCCCGCGTGCAGGGCATAGGACAGGTCCCGGCTGCCACCAGGCTCGATCCGGTCGAGTACGAACCGGGCCCCGCCGCCCAGCCCGTCCGCGGCGGCGTCCTCCAGCAGGAGCACCGACGACGGCGACCGGCTGACGTTCTCCAGCCTGATCCGGACCGAGACCCGGTCCCCGGCGGTCACCCGGCTCGGTTCGAGCCGGCGAGTGCAGGCGAGCCGGTAGCGGGTCCGGCAGACGAAGGCCGCCGCGAGCACGGGGAGGAGCATGACGAGCAGGCCGATCCGCAGCAGGTCCTGCTCGCCGAGCACGGCCGCGGACGCCGCGCAGGCGATGCCGGCGGCGACGAATGACCGGCCGCGGATCGTCAGGCCACGCAGCGCTGCGACAAAGTCACGCACCCGGAGGTTCCGCACCCGGAGGTTCCGCACACGGAGCTCTAACGGCCGTGCCGGGTCGGGCGTGCCGTACCGGGACGAAGGATCGGGATCCGGCGCAGAACGTCGGTCAGGATGCGGGCGGAGACCTCGATCGTCGGCTCCCCGGAGAGCATGATCTCAGGGTGCAGCAGTAGGCGGTGCGCCATGACCGGGACAGCCATCTCCTGAACGTCGTCGGGGAGGACGAAACCGCGCTGGTCCAAGGCCGCGCGGGCCCGGGCAGCACGGATGAGATGCAGCGCAGCCCGGGGGGACGCGCCGAGCGCGATCTCGGGATGCGTGCGGGTCCCGCCGACCAGGTCGACGATGTAGTGGCGCACCTCGGGCGAGACGTGCACCGTGCGGACGAGTGCGATCAGCTTGGCGATCTCGGCAGCGTCGGTGACCGGGGTGATGCCGGCCAGCGGGTTGGCGTTGCCGTGGCTGTCGAGCATCTCCAGCTCGGCTGCGGGGGAGGGGTAGCCCATCGAGATCCGGGCGGTGAAACGGTCGCGCTGGGCCTCCGGCAACGCCCGGGTGCCCTCCATCTCCACCGGGTTCTGGGTCGCGATCACCATGAAGGGTGACTCGAGCCGGTAGGTGACGCCGTCGACCGTGACCTGGTGCTCTTCCATGCATTCGAGGAGCGCCGACTGCGCCTTCGGCTCGGCGCGGTTGATCTCGTCGCCGACGACGATGTTGGCGAACACCGGGCCGGGACGGAACTCGAAGTCACGGGTGCCCTGGTTGTAGATGCTGACTCCGGTGACGTCGCCGGGGAGCAGGTCCGGAGTGAACTGGATGCGACGCACCCGGGCATCGATGGACCGTGCGAGGGCCTTGGCGAGCATGGTCTTGCCGACCCCGGGGACGTCCTCGATCAGCAGGTGACCCTCGGACAGCAGCACGACCAGGGCCGTCGTGATCGCCTCGGACTTGCCGTCGATGACCGTCTCGACGCTGGTCCGCACCCGATTGGTGACGTCGGCGAGATGGCCGATGTCGGTCACCGGGTCACGCCAGTGCAGAAGACCAGGGTCGGTCACCACGAGGTTGGCCCCCCTCCGGGTGTCGAGTGTCGGGATGCGTCGCGCATCGGGATGCGCGGACCCGGCCCCGGTGGGACCTGTCCCCCCCGAGTGTGACATCCACCGCGGGCGCGCAGGCCGTGGTGGTCGAGGAAACATGCCTCGAAGCGGAACCCGACAGGAGATTGAGGGGTAGGTGTCCGTAGCTGACCGGCCTCGCCGGGACGGCGAGTGAGACCAAATGTTCCTTCGCCCACCAGAGTCATTTGTACTGATTTTTTGCGATTTATACCACCTTCTTCTTAGGTATCGCGGGCGACCCCCGATAGAGGGGGTTCGGTGGGGTGGTACGGGG
>NZ_CDWWXA010000099.1:0-888 GCF_977971845.1 Frankia sp. CeCAU1
CGGCGCCGCTGGACGCGGTCCGTCTCGGCCCCGACGACGACCTCACCACGGTGACCGCCGCCCAGGTCCGGGACGTGGTCGGCCGGCTCGCAGCCGTCGGCCACCACACCGCCGGTGATCCGAACATCCTCGTCGTGTTCGACGCCGGCTACGACGTCACCCGCCTGGCCTTCCTGCTGGCCGGCCTGCCCGTCGACCTCGTCGGCCGGCTGCGTTCCGACCGGGTCTTCCGCCTGCCCGTCCTCCCGCGGCCGCCGAAGGCGTCCGGTCGGCCACCACGGCACGGCCCCGAGCTGCCCCTGGCCGACCCGGCCAGCCTGCCCACCCCTACGGTCACCACGACCACCGAGACCCGCCGGTACGGCACCGCGGTCGCCACCTGCTGGGACCGGGCCCACCCCCGGCTGACCCGCCGTGGCGGATGGGAACACCACACCGGCCAGCTCCCGATCATCGAGGGCACCCTGATCCGCCTGCTCGTCGACCGCCTCCCGGGCGAACGGCGCCCGAAACCGGTCTGGTTGTGGCACTCCACCGTCGACGCCGGCAGCGCCGACGTCGACCGCGCCTGGCAGGCGTTCCTTCGAAGATTCGACCTGGAACACACCTTCCGCATGGTCAAGCAGACCCTGGGCTGGACCGCCCCGAAGATCAGGGACCCCGCCGCGGCGGACCGCTGGACCTGGCTTGTCCTCACCGCCTACACCCAGCTCCGGCTCGCCCGCGCGCTCACCACCGACCTGCGCCGCCCCTGGGAACGACCCGCCGAACCCACAAGGCTGACTCCGGCCCGTGCCCGCCGGGGATTCCGCAACCTCCGCCCGAAGACACCGCTACCGGCCCGCGCACCGAAACCCGCCCGACCCGGCCCCGGACGCCCACCCGGCC
>NZ_CDWWXA010000099.1:1244-14150 GCF_977971845.1 Frankia sp. CeCAU1
CGGACAGGTCAACAGCCGCAGGATCTGAAGGACCGACAGGTTAAACGACAGGCTTATCTGGCGGCACCCCGCTGGACGCGCCGACCGTGAAGGCGTCGTTCGACCGGCTGCTGGACCCGGCGAACAAGTCCGCCGCCTTGTCCGCCTTCGCGTCAGTCCTCAAGGCCGGCGGCGTGGCGGTGTCGGGGGCGGACACGGTGGTCTTCCACCTCGAGCGGCCGTTCTCCGACTTCCCTTACCTGGTCTCCGCGGGCAACTACAACGCGGTCGTGCTCAAGAGCGACTACAAGGTCGGCACGTTCGCCACGAAGGCGATCGGCACCGGGCCGTTCCGGTTCGACTTCTACGACGTCGGCCAGGGAGCCTCACTGCGCCGCAACCCGAAGTACCGGGACGCCGGCAAGCCGTACCTCGATGGCGTCAAGGTGACCTTCCACAAGGATGCCCAGGCCGACCTACTGGCATTGCAGAGCGGCGCCATCGACGCGCAGATCCTGTCCGAGGCCGTCCCGATCGCCGGAAGCAACTCCACCGCCGTCGACAAGGCCAACGGTACCAGCCTGACCGCGTTCACCCTACGCGTCGACAAGCCGCCGTTCACGAAGAAGGAGGTCCGGCAGGCCATCTCCTACGCGCTGGACCGGCCGGGTGTCCTCACCTCCGTCTACAACGGGGTCGGCGTCATCGGCAACGACCACCTTCTCGGGCCCGCGTTCGCGGCCGCACCGAAGGACCTCGCGCAACGCGCGAAGGACGTGGCGAAGGTCCGGTCGCTGCCGTCCGCCGCGGGGGTCGAGAATCTGCGGTTCACCCTCAGCTTCGACGCCCCGAACAAGGCCTACGCGCTGGTCATCCAGGACCAGCTCAAGCAGGTGGGGATCACCGTCGATCTCGACCAGCAGACCTCCGACGTGTTCTACGGCGGCAATCAGGAGACCGACACCCCCTGGCTGTTCACCACCGCGAACCTCGTCGGCTGGGTGGGCCGCCCGACGCTGAGCCAGTTCATCATCCCGATGGTGAAGAGCCACGGGGCCTGGAACGGTTCGAAATACGCCAACCCCGCCTTGGACGCCGCGGCCGACGCCTACGACGCCGCGACCGACCCCGCCGAGCGGAAGAAGCAGGCCGAGATCATCGCGCGGGCCCTTCACGAGGACGTGCCGGTCATCATCACCGTGTGGTCCGGGGCCGTCCGGGCCTACCGGTCCGACCGGGTCAGGGGGCTACGCGCCCACCCGTCGGCCTTCCTCGACCTGACAACCGTGAGCCGGGCCTGATCCGGCATGGTGCGTTTCCTGGCCCGGAGGTTGGCGATGATCCCCGTCACCATGCTGGCGGTCAGCTGCCTGGTGTTCATCGCCACCGAACTGATCCCCGGCGACGTGGCGCGCGTCGTGCTGGGTCGGGAGGCCAGCCAGGCGTCGGTGGACGCGCTGCGCCACCAGCTGCGTCTCGACGAGCCGCTGATGCCACGCTACCTGCACTGGCTGGGTGGGTTCGTCACCGGTGGCTGGGGGCGCTCCTACACGCTCGGGGTCGACGTTCGCCCGCTGGTGATCGAACGTCTGCTCGACAGCGCGACGCTTGCCCTGCTCGCCTTCGTCCTGCTGGTGGTCTTCAGCGTGAAGCTGCACTGGCTGCCCTCGTCGGCGCAGGCACCGCCGGGGGCTGATCCGCTGACCTCGATCCGGCATCTGCTGCTGCCCGCGCTCTGCCTGGTCCTGCTGTGCACCGGCTATGTCGCCAGGCACGTGCGGGCGAGCACAGCCGCGGTCCTCGCCAGCCCGTTCATCCGGGCGATGCGGGTGCGTGGCATGTCCGAGGCGCAGCTCGTGCGAGGGCACGTGCTGCGCAACTCGCTGGTGTCGGCGACGAGCGCGCTCGCCGTGCAGCTGCAGTTCCTGCTCGCGGGACTGGTGACCGTCGAGCTGCTGTTCGGTTACCAGGGCATCGGCAACCTGCTGCTGTCGTCGGCGACCAGCAAGGACGTGCCGACCCTGCAGGCCGGCGCGATCGTGCTCGGCGCGGTGGGAATGGGCATCTACGTCGTCGCCGACCTGGTGTACGCGCCGCTCGATCCGCGCGTGCGGGTGGGGAGGGCGCGGTGAACGACATCACGGTGGATTCCGCGGCGAGCGTCGCGGCTGGCCCCGCGGTCGGCGGTGCGCCGGGCCGGGTGCGGATCGTCATCTTCGGCGGCCACGCCCGTTCCTCCACCGGCTATCCGATCTCCTCCTTCGCCGTCCGCACCAGCACCGGGTCGTTCGACTGGAGCAGCGGAGCGCTCTACGCCGGCCCGCAGCGCATCACCGTCACCGTCACCGTCACCGACACCGACACCGCGACGCATCGGGAATGCGTCCTGGAACGCCCGCGCGTCCTCGGCCCGGACAACAGGATCGACCTCGATCTCTCCCGGCCGGGTTTCGGCCAGCCCGGCAGCACCTGCACGCCCTGACCACCCGCGTGGCCTGACCACCCGCGTGGCCTGACCACCCGCTCGGATGTCGTCTGCGTAGGGTAGTATATAAATGACATAGGGTGTCCATTCGTCCGGGGGTGACTGTCGATTTTGCACATAGAGTGATATCGTCGCTCCTTTTGGAAATTCGACGATGCCGGCTCAGCGGCGTTTGGCCGAAGGCACATACGATTCCGCTATCACGTCATATGCGATCTTGTGCCGATACTTCGGTGCTCTCGGCATGACGTAACCGCCGCATCAGGACTGCCGTATCAAGGAGGCCTCAGATCGACCGCCACGAGCTCATCGATCTCACTCGACGGGCGCTCAAAATCGCGATGGACAAGACGACCGACATGGTGCCCGCGGAGCGCCGCCAGCCGGCCTTGGCGTACACGGGCCAGGGACGCTTCGAGCGCGAGCGCGAGCTTGTCTTGCGCTCTCCGCAGCTTGTCGGCTACCGCTCTGAGTTGCCGGCCCCCGGAAGCTACTGCACGAAGACCGTCATGGGCGTTCCCGTGCTTCTGACCCGGGGCGAGGACGGCACGGTCAGGGCTTTCCAGAACGTCTGCGCCCATCGCCAGGCGCCAGTCGCGGAGGGCTGTGGCGCGGCAGAGCGGTTCGTCTGCCCGTATCACGCCTGGGTATATGACGCCCAAGGTGACTTCGTCGGCGGACCCGGCCGTGAAGGTTTCCCCTCGACGATGGCCGGGAAGCCCCGTCTCACGCAACTGCCCGCCGCGGAGCATTCCGGATTCCTGTGGGTCGGTCTCCAGCCGGACAGCGGTCCCCTGGACATCGATGCTCACCTGGGAGAGCTCGGTCCGGAACTCGCGTCCTGGGACATCGGTAGCTGGGCCTCGGTGGGCGAGAAGGTGCTCGACTTCCCGATCAACTGGAAGTTCGCGCTCGACACGTTCGCCGAGAACTATCATTTTGCCACAGTGCACCGGGACACGTTCGCGCTGATCACCAAGAGCAACTGCGCGCTGTTCGACTCCTTCGGCCCGCACCATCGGCTGGTCTTCCCGATGCGGCACATCACGGACCTCGCGGACAAGCCCGAGGAAGAATGGGAACCACTGCACAACCTCGTGGTGATCTACGCACTGTTCCCCAACATCGTCCTGTCGGTCACTGTCGCCAACGGCGAGGTGTTCCGGGTCTATCCCGGGAGCGGACCGGGTCATTCGATCACCTATCACCAGAACGCGTCGCCGATGGATCTCACGGATGAGGCGACGCGAACCGCCGCGGACGAGATCTTCGAGTACGCGCACGCCACGGTGCGCGACGAGGACTACCGCATGGCGATCGACATCCAGAAGAACATGGCGTCGGGGGTGCGGCCCGAGCTCGTCTTCGGACGCAACGAGCCGGGGCTGCACCATCGTCATGCGGTTATCGACGAGGCGCTCGCCGCATTCGGCGGGTAACGCCGGTCCGGACGGGCCCCGCGCCGACCCCTGGCGCGGGTGGGCGCCGGGGCCCAGGGCTGCGGGGAGGTAGCAAATCAACATTGATCGACTACGAAGCGTGGCGGCTCTGGTAGCTCCCTCGCGGGGCTGAGAGTCGGGCGGTGTGGTTTCGGCAATGAGTGGTCGGTCGCTGGCCGCGTGGACGGGAATACTGATTTTTAATGCGTGATGTCGTCGGATCATGACTTCGTGGATCATGATGGTTTCAAGGTCAGATCGGTGCCGGTGAGGCAGCCGTCGAGGAGCTCGGGGCGGTGCTGGAACCCGGTCATGTCCCGGCGGACCAGCTCGTCGAGTTCGTCGACGTCGTCGAAGGCCCGGTTGGCGATCTGCCCGCCTTTGAGTACCGACCACAGCCCTTCCACCGGGTTCAGTTCGGGCGCGTACGAGGGCAGCGCCACCACGGTCAGCCACAGTGTGTTCGCCGCGATGAAAGCGGCCATCTCCGCGCACAGGTGCCGGTTGAGGTTGTCCCAGACCAGCACGACCGGCCGGCCCAGCCGCTTGTGCACGGCCACGACCAGATCCCGGTAGTCCCGCCAGGAGAACGACGTCGGCTCGTCGCGGCGGCCCCGGTGTTTCACCGGTCCGCTTCAATCTGTGCGACCGGCTCGTCCCGGGCGAACCGTTCGGCCGCGTCCCTCCGGACCGGTTCCGGCGATCCCGTTCCGTGGCGGTCAGCCCGCCACCCGTCGCGTACCTCGTACCAGCCGGCTACCCGAACAGAACGCGCACCACCCACCCAAAGATCACAATAAGGTGAAGGATCGTCGTGCTTCCACACAACTTCGCGGATTAAAACTCAGTAGCCCGCCTGGACCGCCTCAAGCTGACGGCAGCCGCCAACACGCGGACCGGGGCTGCGGCCCAGCACCTGCTGCTCATCGCTGTCGCACAGACCGCGCCCTGCAGCGGGGGCTGACCGGATCAACGGGGCATAACCTCACGCACCGCCCACACTGTCAGTCGGGTCATGTTCGCTGTGCCTCGGCGCCGGACACGCACCACGGGCGGGATTGACGTCGCTGGCGTACTCGCGGTGGACGAACCGCCCAGGTCGAACGCGGCGTTGGCGTCATGGTCGATCGCCAGCCGGCAGGCCTCACCACGTGGCTGGGAACCCGCCGCCACCGGGTGGAGAAGGACAAGGCGTTGCTGGCCGGCTTCTGGCCCGGCTGGAAACCGGCCATTCGCTGGGGCCTCGCCCCGGAGACCTGGCCGCCGCAGTGTAGGGCGGTCTGTAGCCGGGTGCGGACCGTGTCACGAGGGTCTTGGCATGATCGTCAGAACTGTGCGGCAGACTATCGTCCGTGGGGGTCAGATTCGCGAGTTGCCGGGCGACCTTCGTGCCGTGTTGCCGGAGGAGCGGAACAAGGGCGACACGTGCGAGCCGCTGATCAAGGCGTACCTGGAGGCCGACCCGGGGTGGACCGAGAGGTTCTCCGCGGTCTGGCAGTGGACAGCCTGGCCTGGCCGTGGCGGGGTGAGTGACATCGGGATCGGCCTGGTCGCCGCGAACCGTGGCCAGAGCGGCTCCACCGTCTGCTCGCCGACTACGAGGTGCCGGTCCTCGCCGTCGTCGACAGCGGTACGCCGCCGAGACCCCCAGCAGGCCATCTCCGGAGTCCGGTGAGATCAGAGTCGACGATTCCGCCAGACTGCTTGGCTGCTGGAACGGGCTGGCCAGGAACTTCGGCCCCGAGCACGGCGGCGTCGGTGGCCCATGGCCCGGACGCAGGCGTCCGGCATCCCGTCTTCGCGTGAGATCCCCTCAAGGAGCCCTGTGAGCACCCTCGGTAGTTTCATCTGGTCGATCGCCGACCAGCTTCGGGGTCCCTACCGCCCCAACCAGTACGGCAACGTGATCCTCCCGCTCACGATCCTGCGCCGGCTCGACTGCATCCTCGAACCCGACCGGGACACGGTCCGCGAGCTCGCGCGGACGTTCGACAACCCGACCCGGCTGAAGATCGAGGTGAAGAAGGCGACCGGCAGGCCGTTCTACAACACCTCCAACTACGGATTCAGCAACCTCCTGGCCGACGCCGACGGGCTGGCGGACAACCTGGCCGACTACCTCGACCGGTTCTCGCCCGACGTGGACGTGTTCGAGTACTTCGACTTCAAGAAGGAGATCCTCGCGCTGGAGAAGGCGGGGCTCCTGCGCGAGATCATCACCTCGTTCAAGGCGATCGACCTGCACCCCGACGTGGTGTCGAACGCCGACATGGGCGATGCGTTCGAGTACATCATCCGCAAGTTCAACGAGGCCGCGAACGAGACCTCCGGCGACCACTACACCCCGCGCGACGCGATCCGGCTGCTGGTCGACCTGCTCTTCGCGGAGAAGGACGCCGACCTGACGGAGGCCGGCATCGTCCGCACCCTCTACGACCCGACCGCGGGCACCGGCGGCATGCTCGCCCTGGCCGAGGAGCACCTGCTCGAGCAGAACCCGGACGCGAAGCTGAGCCTGTACGGCCAGGAGTACAACCCGCAGTCGTACGCGATCTGCAAGTCCGACCTCCTCGCCAAGGGCCACGACGCGACCAACATCGCCTTCGGCAACACGCTCACCGACGACGCCTTCACGGGCAAGAAGTTCGACTACTGCATGTCCAACCCGCCCTACGGGGTCGACTGGAAGCAGTACGCCAAGCAGATCGCCAAGGAGCGCGACGAGGCCGGCCCGTACGGCCGGTTCGCCCCCGGCCTGCCGGCGACCTCGGACGGGCAGATGCTCTTCCTGCTCCACCTGGCCCACAAGATGCGGGCGCCCAAGGACGGTGGCGGCCGGGTAGGGATCATCATGAACGGCTCGCCACTCTTCAACGGCGCCGCCGGATCCGGCCCCTCCGAGATCCGCCGGTGGCTGCTGGAGAACGACCTGGTCGAGGCGATCGTCGCACTGCCGACCAACATGTTCTTCAACACCGGCATCGCCACGTACATCTGGATCCTCGACAACACCAAGCACCCCGACGCCAGGGGCCTGGTCCAGCTCATCGACGGCACCTCGTTCTGGACCAAGATGCGCAAGAACCTCGGTTCCAAGGGCCGCGAGATCTCCGACGCCGACCGTGAGAAAGTCGTCAGCCTGTACGTGGACTTCCTTGACGCCGACCCCGACTACTCCAAGGTGCTGAGCAACGACGAGTTCGGCTACTGGACCATCACCGTCGAGCGCCCCCTGCTCGGCGAGGACGGCAAGCCGGTCGTCGACCGCAAGGGCCAGCGCAAGCCCGACCCGAAGAAGCGCGACACCGAGAACGTCCCCTTCACCTACGGTGGCTCGACCGCCGGCCGGGGCGGAAAGATCGATGTCATCAACGCCTACTTCGACGCCGAGGTGCGACCGCACGTCCCCGACGCCTGGATCGACTGGGCCAAGGTCAAGACCGGCTACGAGATCCCCTTAACCCGCCACTTCTACAGGTACGTCCCACCCCGCCCCCTCGCCGAGATCGACGCCGACCTGGACAAGCAGATCGCCAAGATTCTCGACCTGCTGCGGGAGGTCGAGGGTGATCGCTGAGAGGCTCGACCTCGTCGACTCCGGTGTGTCCTGGCTCGGGAAGGTCCCGCCGCGCTGGACCACAAAGCCACTGTGGTCCATGTTCGAACGCATCAAGGATGTGGACCATCCGGAAGAGCAGATGCTATCCGTCTTTCGCGAGTACGGCGTCGTGGCGAAGGACTCACGCGAAAACATCAACAAGACCGCCGAGAACCGCAGCATCTACCAGCTCGTCCACCCGGGCTGGCTGGTCGCCAACCGGATGAAGGCATGGCAAGGTTCGGTCGGTATCTCCTCGCTCCGCGGGATCGTTTCCGGTCACTACATCTGCTTCGCGCCGCGCCATAGTGAGGACGCCCGCTACCTCAACTGGCTCCTTCGCTCGACCACCTACACCAACGGCTACGCACTGCTCTCGCGCGGAGTGCGCATCGGTCAGGCCGAGATCGACAACGACGAGTTCCGGCTGATGCCGATCCTGCTCCCGTCGCTAGGGGAGCAGCGCGCCATCGCCGACTACCTCGACCGCGAGACCGCCCGCATCGACACGCTCATCGAGGAACAGCAGCGCCTGATCGAGATGCTCCGCGAGCGGCGCCACTCGCTTATCGACGGCGTCTTCGACATGCAGGTGCCTAATTCGCGACTTCAGAATGCCTGTATCGACGTCGTCGACTGTCCGCACACGACTCCTGAGGTACTGGACGACGGCGAGTACGAAGCCGTCCGAACCGCCTCGGTCAGGAACGGAAAGTTCCGCCCTGGGAACGGGCTGCCCATCAGTAGGGAGACCTGGAAGGACCGGAACGCTGGAGGAGCGCCAGCCGTTGGCGACGTTCTGTTCACGCGCGAAGCCCCTGCTGGTGAGGCATGTATGGTCCCTCATGATCAGATCTGTCTCGGTCAGCGCATGGTGCTGTTGCGGATTGATCGCGCGGAATGTGTCGGCAGGTTTCTGCTTTGGCAGATCTACTCGGACCGCGTGCAAGACCACTTCCGACTCTCGGCGAACGGATCGACGGTCGCAAACGTCAGGCTTCCGGTTCTGCGCACAACGCCGATCTGGCTGCCCGAACTCGACGAGCAGCATCGCGTCGCAGCGTATCTTGACGATCAAGCGGCGAAGGTCGACATTCTCATTGCGGAGACCGAGCGGTTCATCGAACTCTCGAAGGAGCGGCGCGCGGCGCTGATCACGGCGGCGGTGACGGGGCAGGTCGACGTGCGGGGGATGGTCTGAATGGCCGATCACAACGAGGTCGTCTTCGAGTCCGAGATCTGCGCGTACCTGGAGGCTCACGGGTGGCTGTACTCGGCGAACGACACCGGGTATGACCGTGAGCGGGCGCTCTTCCCCGCGGATGTGTTCGCCTGGTTGGAGGAGACTCAGCCGGCGGCGTACGGGAAGGCGCTGAAGGCGGCCGGGTCGGCGGCGAAGTTCCTCGATGTGCTGGCCACGGCGCTCGACAGGCCGCTGGAGCACGGCGGCGGGACGTTGAACATCCTGCGCAACGGGGTCGTCTACATCGGTGGTGGCCGGTTGAAGCTGGCGCAGTTCCGGCCGGAGACCAGCCTGAACGCGACGACGGTGGCGCAGTATGCGGCGATGCGGGTGCGGGTGATGCGGCAGGTGCGCTTCTCGACCGCCGATCAGCGCAGCATCGACCTGGTGTTCTTCGTCAACGGGCTGCCGGTGGCGACGGTGGAGCTGAAGACGGACTTCACGCAGTCGCTGGACGAGGCGATCAACCAATACCGCAAGGACCGGCGCCCGGTCACCAACGGCCGGGCGGAGCCGTTGTTGTCGTTCGGGCATCGGGCGCTGGTGCACTTCGCGGTCTCCAACGACCTGGCGGCGATGACTACCCGGTTGGAGGGGGAGAAGACGCACTTCCTGCCGTTCACCATCGGCCACGATGGCGGGGCGGGGAACCCGCCCGGTGCCGAGGGGCGGTCGGCGACGGCGTACCTGTGGGAGCGGGTCTGGGAGAAGGACGCCTGGCTCACCATCGTCGGGCGGCTGATGATCGTGGAGACCCGGGAGGAGTGGGACGTCGCGACGGGGACGTCGGTGCGGCGCACCAGCATGCTCTTCCCGCGGTTCCACCAGTGGGAGGCCGTGACGACCATCGTCGACGCCGTGCGCGAGGAGGGCGTCGGCCACCGGTACCTGATCGAGCACTCGGCCGGGTCGGGGAAGACGAACACGATCGCCTGGACGGCGCACCGGCTGGCGCGGCTGCACGTGGACGACGAGAAGGTCTTCGACACGGTCATCGTGGTCGTGGACCGGACGGTGCTCGACGGGCAGCTTCAGGAGGCGGTCCGGCAGATCGACGGGTCCGGCAGGATCGTGGCCACGATCAGCCCGGAGGACGTCCGCAAGGCCGGCGCGACGTCGAAGTCCGGGCTGCTGGCCGCCGCGCTGCGGAACGGCGAGCTGATCATCGCGGTGACGGTGCAGACGTTCCCGTTCGCGATGGACGAGATCCAGGCGGACAAGGGGCTGAAGGGCAGGAAGTTCGCCGTCATCGCCGACGAGGCGCACTCGTCGCAGTCCGGCAGGATCTCCTCCCAGCTGAAGGCAGTGCTCACCGCCGAGGAGATCAAGGACCTCGCCGACGGCGGCGAGGTCGCCCTGGAGTCGCTCCTGGCGGCACGGATGAGCGAGCGGGCCGACTCGCCGAACATCTCCTACTTCGCGTTCACCGCGACCCCGAAGGCCAAGACGCTGGAGATGTTCGGGCGGAAGGGGCCGGACGGGAAGCCGGTCGAGTTCCACCTGTACTCGATGCGGCAGGCGATCGAGGAGGGGTACATCCTCGACGTCCTGCGTGGCTACCAGTCGTACGACACCGCGCTGAAGATCGCCGGTAAGGCCACCGCCGACAGCGAAGTCGAGGAAGGCGCGGCGCGTAAGGGGCTGATGCGGTGGGTGAAGCTGCACCCGACCAACATCAGCCAGAAGGTCCAGATCATCGTCGAGCACTTCCACGCCAACGTCGCCCACCTGCTGGAGGGCAGGGCGAAGGCGATGGTCGTCACCGACTCGCGCAAGGCCGCGGTGAAGTACAAGAAGGCGATCGACGCCTACATCGCCCGCCGGGCCGCGGAGGACGCGTCGTACACCTACCGCACGCTGGTCGCCTTCTCCGGGTCGGTGACGATGGACGAGAACGAGGAGTGGGCCTCGGAGTGGGGGCCGGTGCCGGCGAAGGACGTCGAGTTCACCGAGACCAACCTCAACCCCGGCGCCGGCGCGGACCTGGCTGCGGCGTTCAAGGGCCAGACCTACACGGTCATGCTGGTGGCCAACAAGTTCCAGACCGGCTTCGACCAGCCGCTGCTGTCGGCGATGTACGTCGACAAGAAGCTCTCCGGGGTCACCGCCGTGCAGACGCTCTCCCGGCTCAACCGCACCCACCGCACCGCGGGCGGGGAGATCAAGCGCACGACGTTCGTCCTCGACTTCGTGAACACGCCCGACGACATCCGGACCGCGTTCGAGCCGTACTTCACCGGCGCGGCCCTGGAGACCGAGACCGACCCGTACGTCGTCGCCCACCTCGCCGCCAAGCTCGCCCAGACGGGGATCTACACCACCGACCAGGTCCGGAACGTCGCCGACCTGTGGGTGAAGCGGAAGGGTAACAACGCGCTGTCGGCCGCGATCGCTCCGGCGAAGCACGAGTTCGCGAGCCGTTACGCCGCCGCGATCGAGGCCGATGACAAGGTCACGCTCAGCACCCTCGGCCTGTTCCGCCAGGACGTTTCCACCTACGTCCGGCTCTACGACTTCATGAGCCAGATCGTCGACTACGGCGACCCGTACCTGGAGATGCTCTCCATCTTCCTGCGCCTCCTGGAGAAGGTCATCGCCGACTCCTCCTGGGCCGCCGAGGTCGACCTCTCCGACGTCGTCCTGGTCGGGGTCAAGCACGAGAAGCGGGTCGCCGTCGACATCTCGCTGACCGGCGGCGGCGAGCTCAAGGGAATCAGCGCCGCCGGAACCGGCGCCCGCAAGGAGCCCCGGTACGTCGCGCTCCAGGTCGTGATCGACAGGATGAACGACCTCTTCGGCGCCGAGTCCTTCACCGAGTCCCAGATCCGCGAGTTCGTCGACGGCCTGGTCCAGCGGCTCCTCGCCTACCCCGACCTCGTCAGGCAGACCCAGGTCAACTCGAAGAAGCAGTTCATGGACTCCGACGACTTCAAGGCCGTCGTCACCGAGGCCGTCCTCGACAACCAGGAAGCCCACAACACCATGGCCGACTACTTCTTCAGCGACGGCCCCGCAATCAACAGCGTCATCCTTGCTCTCGCGGACGCCTTCTACGAGGTCGCCACGTCACAGGAGGCCGACTGACAGAATATCCGGCCAGGGGCGCTTTCGCACCTCGGGAAATCGGCCTGCTCCGACCGAGGCCGAGCTCGCCTTGCCCGGCCGAGAGTGGTTTGTTCCGTGACGGGGCAGGGCGCTGGCTTGGACCATCTCAGGGTGGATAGTAGACTCAGGCCAGCGTGGCGGCTGCTCAAGATCCACGGTCACGCGGCGCATGCGCTCGGGTGTGCGCATCGTGAACCCGGACGACGAACCAGCACCCGGCAGCCGCCGGCACCCCGGGACACACAGAGTGCCCGTGACCTGCACGAACACACACATGGCGGCACTGTGCGCTGCTAGACGGCAGGCCGTCCTACGGGCTTTTAACCGGCGGGTTTCCCGCCCTGCAGCTGCCGCGAACCTTGATCGATATTGGTTTGGCCTGCATCGTTCGAAAAATTGACCCCCGCCGCAGGGCTCCGCCTCTGGTGGACGATGAGTTCGTGCGTGCCGACGGCAGCGCCGCGTGCAGGTCGGCGAGGATGACCTGGTTACCGGCGGTGAGGCCGGACGTCACCTCGGTCCGGTCGGCCCCCACCGCCCCGGTGGTCACCCGGACGGTCACCGCCTTGCCCTTCCGCAGGACCGAGACCGTGCTCAGCCCGCCGACCCGGTGCACCGCCGAGGTCGGCACGGTCAGCATGTTCCGGACCTCCCGTACCACGATCGACACGGTCGCGCCGGTGCCGTCGAAGAGCTTCGTCCGCGTCGCCGCCAGTGCGATCTTGACGGGGTAGGTCGTGGTCGACCCGGTCGTGCTGTTCAGGACGCCGATCGAGGAGACGGTGCCGGTCAGCGGCGTGGACACGCCGTCGACGGTGACGTCGGCCCGGTCGCCGGGCCGCACCAGGTCCACGGCGGACAGCGGGACCGTGGTGACGACCTGCTTGCCATCGGCGCCGAGTACGGTGATGGCGTTGGTGGTGGAGAACGCGCCGACGGTCATCCCGGGTGAGCTGGACGTACCGCCGCCCACACTGCGGGACGATCCCGCCGAGCTTCCGGAGCGGACGGTCGATCCTCCACCGGAGGAGCTGGGGGCGGGACCGTGGCTGGGGGC
>NZ_CDWWXA010000099.1:14194-19329 GCF_977971845.1 Frankia sp. CeCAU1
ACCGTGGCTGGGGGCGGGAGCCGGCCCACCCGTCGCACCTGGCACCCACGGGGCCGGCGCGCTCATCGGACGGGCGCTCGAAGTGGCTGGTTGGGTTGGTTGGGCTGGTTCGGTTGGTTCGGTTGGTTCGGTCGGGATGGCCGAGGCTGCCGGAGCGTCGGCTGTCGGAACGCCGGCCGTGCCGAGGTCGCGGACCGCAGCGTCCAGGTTCAGTTTGGCGGCGGCGAGTCGGGACACCAGCGTGGCCAGGTCCGACGGCTGTGACGGCCCTGGCGATGTGCTGTACCTGGCGACGAGGGCACCGATCGCGTGCTGGCGCTGGAGGGCGTCGACGGAACCGGTCGGGTCGGGATCCTCGATCTTCACCGTGTACGGCGTGCCCGCGTCTAGACCGGTGAAGGCATAGGAACCGGTCACGGAGGCGACCACGGCGCCGTCCCGGAGCAGAGTGATCGCGTCGTCGGCGCCGGCGGTCCCGCTGATCTTCCCGGTGGCGTCCGGTCGAGGAACTGATCAGTTCGATGCCGGCGGACGACGAGCCGCCCCGGAACGAGCTGCCCGTAACGCCTGCCAGGGAGGTGGCCACGGCCCCCGCCGCTGTGAACGTGCCCGGGCCCGTCCCCGAAGCGGTCGCCGACGAGGTCTGGCCCGACTCGTCCGCGGTCAGTGCCAGCCGCGCGTTCGCCGCGTCCAGGGCTCGCCGCAGCGGCCCCGGGTCCAGGCCGGCCAGCGTCTTCCCGGCCGTGACCTGGTCACCGATCGCCACCGGCACGGCGGTCACCGTTCCGGCGACCGGAAACGCCAGTGTCGCCTTGTTGACTGTGGCCACCGTTCCGACCGAGGTGAGGGCCTGGGTCACCGACGCCATGCCGGCGGTGGCCAGCCGGTAGGAGGGCCCCGGGTCCGCCGTGACCGCGAGCCCCGTTCCGACGCCGGTACCAGCCAACAGCACCGCTGCCGTGCCGCCCACCACGACCTTGCGGGGCCGACCCAACCGGCGGCGCGACGGCCGCGGCTTCTCCTCAGGCGCTGCCTTCTCGGACACTGCCTCTTCAGGCATTTGTGGACCCGGTGCGACCGGAGCCGGTGGCACCGGAGCCCGCACTGCCGCCCCCCGGGGCGCCAGATCCCTGGCCGCCGAAGCCGCCGAAGCCGGCGGTGCAGCGGCCGTTCGTCTTCGGGCTCAGCGTGATGTGGGTCGCCGTGACGGCGCCAGTGTCGTCGGTCTGGCCGTTCGCGGTCGCGCACTGCCCGACGGCCAGTGCCTTGGCCGTCGCGGTGACCGACTGGGTGTACCTGGTGTCCCCGTTGACCTGCGCAGTGTAGGTGATGGCTGCCGCTGCCGCTGCCGCTGCCGCTGCCGCTGCCGCTGCCGCTGCCGCTGCCGCTGCCGCTGCCGCTGCCGCTGCCGCTGCCGCTGCCGGTGCCGGTGACGGTGACGGTCGAGCCGGACACCGAGGCCACCTTGCCCTCCGCGCGCGCCTAATCCGTCTCGGAAGCCTCCCGTCCCTCGGGTACCCGGCGAGCGCGGACGCGGGCTGCCGCTCGGCCGGGGCTGGCCGGTCGGCCGTCGCCCGGCGGTCGGCTGTGTGCAGGCGTCCCCGACCGGCTGGCTGATCAGCACCGTCGTGGCGGTGAACGGGGTGGGCCTCGGCCTGGGGCTGGGCGCCGCCGAGTCCGGCGTGCCACCGGTGCCGCCCGTGCCGCCGGCCGGCGAAAACGAACTTGGTCCCGCTCCGCGGTCCCGCTCGAACGGGCGATCCGCGTCCGAGCGACGGGCGGCCACCATGATCATCCGCCAGCGGCGGTCGGGCCCTGAACCTCTCGACGCATGACGGTGGAGGGCGGCTCCCAGCGCACCCGAGGCTCGTGCCGTCTCCGGTCGGCACCGCCAGCCTGTCCTCGGCGTCCTGATCAACGAATACGAACGAGCCGCCTAAAACCCCAGGTCACCACCGGTGGCCGAGTTCTGACACCCGATCAGCCGTCAGCCCTTTCCGAACAGGCCGAGATAGCGGCGGGAGCTGTTCGGGCTCAGGTTCGGGTTGTGCAGGGAGGATTGCACGTTGTCGGCTTCCGCGTTGTTGTAGTAGGCCTCGTAGGCGAGGAGTCCGGCGTTCGCCGCGAAGAACTCGTGCATCTTCTCGATGTAGAACGGGTTGTCGCCGCCACCGCCGGTCGAGCGCACCAGTCCCCATTCGGGGACGGCGAACCGCTTGCCGTGGGCGCGGGCGAAGGCGGCGACGGTGCACAGCCCGGAACGCTGCTGGCATTGCCGGGTCCAGACCTGCTCCGTCGTGGACGCCGGATAGGAGTCGTAGGAGTCGATGCTGACGACGTCGACGTAGGCGTCGCCGGGGTAGGCGGACCAGACGTCCGCGCCGCTGCCGGGCAGGCTGTCGCGGTGCGCGGTCATGTTCCAGTCGATCTTCACGTGCGGAGCGGTCGACCGGATCGCGGTGGCGGCGTGTTGGAAGCAGCTTTTCCACGCCTGCGGATCCCGGACGTGCCACCAGAACCAGTCCCCGTTGAACTCCCAGCCGAGGCGCACGTAGGCGTCGCCGCGGCCGTACTTCGACAGAGTCTGCCCGAACTGGGCCCAGTAGCCGTCGTACTCACCGCGAGCGCACGCCTGTTCATTGCCGTTCTGCGGGTACAGCGGTTGCGCCACCGACAGCTCCCCGGGAAAGGCTGCCCGGGTGAACGCCCCGACCGGCCAGGACGCCGTGGTGATGCTCGGCCAGTTGGCGCGGTCCGTGAAAACGATCGCGAGATCGACGGGACGGCGGGTCCAAGCCGCCCACGCGGTCACGTCTGCCGGGAAGTTTCCATTGGCGCCGGATACCCAGCCCAGCCCGGACGGTGCCGGCTCCACGGCGGAGGGGTGCGTGGTGGTTGGTGACGGCCGCGGAGCGCGGGGACGCTCGGGCTGATCCGAGCAGGCCGCCACGCCCAGCACAACAGCCATCACCATCGTCAGTGCGGTCAGCGGCATCCATAACGGCCTGCCCGGGCGAGCCCGGTACCCGACCCGACCTCGCTGCCGGGCCGTCACGCTGCACGTTCCATCGGGTCCCTCGGTCCTTCCTGGTGCTCCGGTACCACGAAAACCAACCATACCGTTACGTCAGTGTCGTATCGGACAGTCGTCGCGGATGTGGCGGGCGAGCCCAGGATCGATCATGCTGGCAGGTCGGTCGATCGCGGCGATCAGATGCCGGAGAACACCGAGCCCCCGCGGGTACTGCTCCACGGGGACCTGGACCTGCTTGACTTCGATAAGAGTGGCGGCGTGCCGCCATATTTGCTCAGTTGACGGCACGCAGGCTGGTACCGCCCCTCCTGCGCAACCGGTTCAACGTGTCGGCGGTCGTGTCGTCGGCGGGAAGGAATACCACCAGCTGCTGAGCATCGGCGGCTGGGAGCTCCAGGACCTCGCGGTCAAGCCGCAGTTCACCAACCACGGGGTGTGTCCACCGCAGCGGACCGCGCCGTGGTAGCGCGTGCCGGTTCAGCCGCTGGGTGAAGTCGTCGCCGGCGACCGGAGCGAGTTCCGCCCTGAATTGGGCCGAGCGCTCGGCTGACGGGCCGTGCCACAGGTCGAAGGCTCGTTCGTCGGCGATCTGATCCCATTCCGGGAAGACCTCGCGGGCGCGCCTGTCGGTGAAGACGAAGCGCGTGAGGTTGGGCCTGTCGGTATCAAGCAGCCCCGACGGTCGGGCGACCAGGTCGAAGCCACTGGTGTACGCGAGGATGTCACCCAGGCGGTTGGTGACCAGTGCGATCCCTGGCTCGAGCTGGTCGAGCAGCTTGAGCACTGTCTGCCTGACCTCCAGCCGAGGTTGGGTGAGCGGGCCGGTACACACGCCAGCGGCGATCTTGGCCAGGTAGCGCAGGTGCTCCCGCTCGGAGACGTCGAGGCGCAGCGCGTCGGCGAGCGCGTTGACGACGGAGGCCGATGGGTTGCGGTCGCTCCCCTGCTCGATCCGGACGAGATACTCAACGCTGATGCCTGCCAGCGAAGCCAGCTCCGACCGCCGTAGCCCCGGGACGCGGCGCCGGGGGCCTGCCGGCAGGCCGAGCGTCTCGGGCCGGGTGGCATCGCGCCTGGCGCGGAGGAAGTCACCCAGCGGCGTACTCACGCTCTTCACTGTAAGACCGGAACGGCCTCGGTACGCCGTCCGATGCTGGCCCTATCAGGGCCAGCCTGCGCTCGGTCTGGCTGCCGCTGCCGGCGCGACCGAACATGTGACGCATGAGCGAAACCAGCAAACTTGTCATCGTCGTCGGCAGCGTGCGCGAGGCGAGGTTCGGACCGGTCGTGGCCTCATGGGTCGCCGAACAGGCCTCCGCGCATGGGAGCTTCGACGTAGAGGTCGTCGACCTCGCCGACTTTGAGATCCCCCTATCCCTGCCCGCCGCGTCGCCGAAGTACGCCGGAGACTCATACCCGCGCCCGGCGGGCATGGCACCCCTGACCGCGCGGCTCGACGCCGCGGACGCGTTCGTTCTAGTAACCCCCGAATACAACCATAGTTACCCGGCGTCACTGAAGGCTGCCATCGACTGGCACTTCACCCAGTGGACCGCGAAGCCGGTCGCTTTTGTCAGCTACGGCGGCGCGGCGGGTGGTCGGCACGCGGTCCTGCACCTGGAGAACGTCCTCACCGAGCTGCACGCGGTGACCATTCGCGACGGACTGGCATTCCCGAACTACTTCGTGAACTGGGATGCCGGCCGGCCGGCTGATCCCGACGCTCCCGGCTACGCCAAGACGTTGTTCAACCAGCTTGCCTGGTGGGCCGCCGCACTCCAGAAGGCACGCGCCGAGGTGCCCTACCCCGACTAGTGTCTCGTGATGATGGGCCCGCAGGCCCCCTCCTCACTCAGCTGATCGGTGAGCTGTCGACAACGGACCCCGCGGGCGTGCCGTCGGGCAGGCCGACCGCGGCGCTGTGGACGTCGGCGTGCATGACCCGGTTGGCCCCGTTCGGTGTCACCGGCCGCCCGCGGCGCCGCGGCGGGCGAACTCCTCCTGGGTGAGGTGTTCCGGGCAGTCGACCCGAATGTCGGACGGTCCGAGGCGGTAGTCGAAGAACGCGCAGCGGTGAACAGCGGGTTGGGCGTGGCGGGCG
>NZ_CDWWXA010000100.1:0-18615 GCF_977971845.1 Frankia sp. CeCAU1
CGGGATGGGCTGGCAGTTGGGTTGCGGGACGGGTGGGTAGGGAGGGCAGGGCGTGCCGGGCGGCTGGCAGCCCGCGCCGGTGGTGAGCAGACCGAGCGTGACGGCGGCTCCGATGGTCACCAGAATGCGACGGACACCGACAGCTCGCCCGGTTCTTCTCTTAACGGGTCGACGCATATTTGAACCTCTCTCGCGTCTCTCACGTGTTCTCCGATCCGCTATTCCCTACCAGAACTTCCCCACTCAATGACAACGGCGCGCCGAGCCCTTCGATTCCGTTCCACGTTTACGTATTCCCGTCCGGATTATCGGGCCGCGCATCGGGCGGGCAGCCGGGCCGGTGAGAACCCGATGCGGTTGACACCGGAACGCCCCTGCCCGTCCAACCATCGATGACAACATTCACAAGATGGGAGAACCGATACATCTGTGTCGAACCGGCGCAAGTCCGGGCGGCGGTCACGCCTGCCGTTGACCGCTGTTGACCGCTATTGACCGCCGTTGACCGCCGTTGACCGCCATCCGGGAGGACCAGTCCAGTTACCGACCATTGCCCGGGAGCACGGGCCGGATGACCGGCTGCGTCCACATTCACCGGGGGTGCCCGCAAGGGGTATCCGCATACCCCGGATGGGCTCATGCTTCCGGTCCGGTGGAGATGTTCCCGTAGGACCTGACCACTCAGCGTACCGGGCCCCTAGTATCCTCGGGCCGGGATGACAGATTTCTGGAAATACAGCGCGGAGGAAACCATGCTCCCCTCACCGGGCAGGTCGGTGTGCCGCCCGCACCTCGATCTGGTGCCCGTCCTTACCGACGACTCCGGGGCTATGGGGGATGCGGCGCAATCCGTTTCGGCCCGTACCCGGCACCCGTCCCGCCGCGCCGTATCCATCATGGTCACCGCAATACTGCTCATTCTGTTCTCAGCGTTGCCTGCCGGCGCCATGATCCGCCGTTCGACGTATCATCCACTCCCGGTGATCAACGTTTCGTACGAGACCGGCGCGGTGAGCGGCGTCGGGCGGCAGACCGACCTGACAATCACTGACAAAGGACCGGGGATCCTGCACGTCCAGTCAATCTCGGTGGACGGTGAGCGCCTCCTGGATCAGAACTCCCACCTCCGGATCGCGGCGGGGCACAGCTACATGTTCACTTTCGGCTGGGCCGGTGGTCCCGGGGGTGGTCCGGACGGGCCGACGGTCGTCATCGACAGCGATGCGCCTACCAGCCCCACCGTCCTCCACATCGGCTATCAGTGAGGCCGCACCGGCAACGACGGCGAGGCCCGGGGTACCGGCGACCGTCCGCGGTACCGGCGACCGTCCGCGGTACCGGCGACCGTCCGGAGGGCGCCGATGCCGTTCGCCGGCGCCACCGGTGCGCTCGCAATCCGGACGGATCGGGAACGGGCGACCGTGGTCTCGGATGTCTGCTACCGGCAGACCGGGCGACCGTGCCCGTTCGGCGCGCATAAGAATGGAAGGGATGACACCACGATCGTTCGTTGACCATCTTGCGGATCTGGACTTGCCGGCGCTGGCCGCTCTGCTCCGCTCGCGTCCGGACGTGCTGATCGAGCCGGTACCCCGCGGTTTCGGGCAGCTCGCGCAGCGGCTGGAAAGCCCGGATTCGCTGGCGGCGGCGCTGTGGGAGCTGAACCGCGACACGCTCCGGGTCGGCCAGGCGGCGGCGCTGCTGGGGGAGTCCGCGACGGTGCCCCGGATGGCCGAGCTGTTGGGCGCGTTACCGGACGCGGTGCGCGCCGGGGTGGACGATCTGTGCGCCCGCGGCCTCGCCTGGACCGACACGGTGGTCCGACTCCCGGAGCCGCTGCACAACCACTGGGTCGAGGAGATCAGCTCCGCCCGCCCGGTCGCAAAGATCGCCCGCAACGTCCTGGTCGAGGATCTGCGTAAGGCGGTCACGGCGCTCGGGGCTCCGGCCGAAAACCTGCGCAAGACCGAGCTGGTCGCGCGGCTCACCGAACTCATGTCCGATGCCCGCCGCATCGCGACGATCATCGCTTCCCTGCCCGCCCCGGCGCGGCAGCAACTCGATGACCTGCGCCTGGCCACGGCCGGCGGCTACTTCCCCTACATGTTCCCCTACACGCCCTTCGAGGAGATCCATGACCGCAGGGCAGCCACGCGGTCCATCAGGCAGCTGATCACCGCGGGGCTGGTGCTGGGCGTCGGCAACCGGCCGGAGCTCCCCCCGTGAGGTCGCGGTCGCCGCCTGGCTGGCCAGGCAGGACCTGGGGCTCACCGGGCCGCCGGGCATTCCCCGGCCGGAGGTGAACGAGGCCGCCGTCCGGTCGAGCTCCCAGGCTGCCGCCCAGGGCGCTATCCGCGCCGTGACCGCCCTGCTCGACGAGGCCGCCGCCCCCGTCGTGGCGCTCAAGCGAGGAGGCGTCGGTGGGCGGGAACGGGCCCGGCTGGCGAAGCGGCTGTCGACACCGTTGGCCGAGCTGCCGCTGTGGATCGACCTGGTCGCGGCCGCCGGCCTGCTGGCCTTCACCGAAGGCGGCTACGCACCGAGCCCGCGGTTCCAGGAGTGGCGGGAGGAGTCGCCAAGCCATCAGTGGGCGACGCTGGCGGCGGCGTGGCACGCTCTGGAGCACGCGCCGACGAGCCGCGAGGGTGCCGACGAGAAGGACGTCCCGCCGCCCCTGCCCATCGGGTCGGGGGCTGGCCAGATTCGCCGGGTGCTGATCCGCGCGGCGGCCGGCGGGCGGTCGGTGCGGCTCACGGCTGAGAACCTCGACTGGTTCTTCCCCCTGCACGGCTACGACGCCGCCACCTGCAAGATCAAGGTGGCGGCGTCGATCCGCGAGGCCGAGCTGCTCGGGGTGTTCGCCCTCGACGTCCTGTCCGAGCCCGGCCAGGCCCTGATCGAGGCCGTGCCGAGCACCACCGACGCGGCGGCTGCCACCGTCGGGCTTATGATCGTCTCGACCGCGGACGAGCTCGCCGCGCAGGTCGCGAGGACGGTGCGGGACCTGGCGGACCGCTGCGCCGAGCTGCTGCCCGCGACGCCGTCCAGCCTGATCCTGCAGTCCGATCTCACCGCGGTCGTGTCCGGCCAGCCCAGCGCGGCGATATCCCAGCTCCTGCGGGCCGTGGCGGTGCCGGAGTCCCGGGGCTCGGCCGGGACCTGGCGGTTCACCTCCGCCAGCGTCCGCGCCGCGATGGACGCCGGATGGTCCGCCACCGAGCTGCTCGAACAGCTACGCGCCATCGCCGACCACGGTCTCCCGCAGCCGCTCGAATACCTCATCGCCGACGTCGCCCGCCGGCACGGACACGTGCGGGTCCGTGGGATGCGCAGCGCCGTCCTCGCCGACGAGCCCGCGACCGCCGAGATCCTCCACACCCGGACACTGGCGAAGCTGCACCTCGCCCGGCTCGCCCCCACCGTGCTGGCCAGCCCGGTGGAACTGGAGACGGTCCTCGCCGAGCTGCGCCGGACGGGCTTCTACCCCGTCGCCGAGGACGCGACGGGCACCGTCATCGTGACGAGCGGACCGGGGCGGAAGGCGCCGCGGGGGCCCCGGCACAGCCGTCCCGGGAGTCCCGGGCGTCCCGACCGCACGGAGGGTCCCCCGCCGGTCCGCCGGCGACCCGACGGCGGCTGACGGCCGACGAACTCGCCCAGCGCCTGCGCACCGGCAATGACGACGGTGTCACCCTGCTGACCGGCCTGGCCCAGCGGCTCGGCGAGATGAACGGACGGCTAAACGACGCCGAGCTCGCCGTGCTGGCGGACGCGGTGGAACGCCGCAGCGATGTGGTCATCGCCTACCGGGACAAGCAGGGCACCCGGACGGTCCGCCGCATCCAGCCGAACCAGCTCTTCGGCCGGTGGCTGGACTCCTGGTGCCACCTGCGCAACGCCGAGCGCGAGTTCGCCATCGCCAACATCGAGTCCGTCAGTCCCGTCGGCTGACCGGCACCCCCTTCTCCCCGGGCATGACCGGTCAGCCGGGTTCCGCAGGCAGTAGGTCCATGCCGATCAGCTCTCGAATCTGGACCCGTCGGCTCTCACGCCCGGCCAGCCCGGGGCGGGGCCGCCAGGCCCGGGGCGGCTCAGGCGGGTCGACCGAGCTGGCGAGCGAGCCGCGTCTGGTCGAAGTACAGCCGGTTCTCGGTGATCAGGCCGCGCTCGACCCGGTAGACCTCGACGACACGCAGGTTGATCCGACGCCCGGTGGGCGCGAGCTCCGTACCGTCCGGGTCGCGGTAGACACCGACGTGCGTCGCGGTCAGCGTGTACTCCTCGACCACGATCTCGCCCTGCTCGGCCAGCACGTGGGTATCGACGTCGATCTCACCGAAGGCCGCCAGGAAGGCGGCGCTGTACTCGGCGCCCGCCGCGCGCCCCTTGATCCGCACCCCGCCCGGTGCCTCGACGACCAGATCCTCGTCGAGCAGCGACAGCACCGAGGCCTCGTCACCGAGGTCGAAGGCGTCCAGCGCGCGCTTCACCGTGTCCAGCGCCTCTCCCACGTGACATCCTCCAGGCTTGCCTGCCGCACACACCGCCCAGAGGGCGATCATCCCACCACCGGGCCGGTTCCCGACGGGAAACCGGATGTCCGGGAGGACGTCAGACGCTCGTGGTCGAGCCGGGGCGGATGATCATCAGAACGGTGACGATGACCCAGAGCAGGCTGAACACACCGGCCGCCATCGCGAGACCGCTCGTGCGGGCGCGCGCCGCGGCCGCGTCCATGGCCACCGCGCCACCATCCATGGCCACCGCGCCACCATCCTGCGCACGGTCGGGGACGGCCGGGGATCCGGCGACGATCTCGTCGAGGACGTCACGCTGTCCGGGCAGCACCACGATGAGGAGCACGACGGCGGCTACGGTCGTCAGCACGATCGCGACGATCAACCAGCTCTGCCCAAGAACCCCCAGGCTCTGCGCGGTGAAGAACCCGAAGATCGGTACGACGAGGCCGAGCGCGGAGTAGACGCCACAGATCCGGTGCAGCACGCGGACGATCCCAGCAGCACGCTCGTCGCCCGGGGAGGTCAGCGCCAGGCGCGCAGCCGGGGCGAACATGCTGGCGGCCACGGTGACCGGTCCGATCGCGAGGATCGCGGCCAGGACATGCACGCTGAGCAGAAACTTGGTCACGGTATGCCTCTCAGGATCGGCCTAGGATCGGGCGCGGACGGTCTGGATACGGATCCGGTGGCGCCGTGCCCACGCCTCGGCGCTAAGGTCCGGACGGCTCGACGTCCTAGCCGCCACAGACACCATCATCCTTCCGAGACTGGCCGATCCCACCCCGCCACTGGCCGATCCCACCCCGCCACTGGCCGCGGACCTGCGCGACGCCCGGCGGTCCACGGCGGCACGCGGCGGCACGCGGCACCCGGACCGAGCGGTCACGCCGGCAGCGCAGATGAGTAGTTCCGGACCGCCGCGTCCACTCGCTCCGCCACCTGGTGGATGATGGTGCCTGCGCGTAACCCGCCTTGTGCCGTGCGTCTTCAGGAGGCTTTCGGTATGCCTTTGCAGGCTGCTATTCGGCTCGATGTTCGGCTTCTCGTACGGATTGACGACCGCGTTCTCCTCGCTCGCCCGCCGGGAGAAGCCTGGCATGTCCTTCCGGGCGGTCCGGTGGCGGCGGGAGAGAGCACGGACGACGCTCTCGAACGGCAGGTAGGCCGCCTCGCCGGCCCTCGGACGATCTCCCGGCAGTTCATCGGCGCGGTCGAGCACGACGGAACCATCACCGGCCACTCACCTGAATCCGCAACCGATCACGTGCTCAGTATCATGTTCGCCGGTTTCTGGCCGTCCGACATCCCGACGCCGTCACGCTGGGGGGAGCACACGCTGGTTCCGGTTAACGTCAACGTGCTCCTCGCGACACGCCTGCGCCCGCTATCGATGGCCGAGGTGGTACGTCGCTGGCTCGCCGAAGGCTGGCCGCTCTGGCGCGGCCTCGATCCCGCCGTCGGCAACCGGCGGCTGCCCTCCCTGGCCTCACTGCGCGCGCAGCTGTTCGCCCGTCGGGAGGAGCTGCGCAGCCTCACCTTCCGGGACGCCGCCGTGGCGATCTGTGCCCTCGTCACCGCGGCCGATGGTCGCATCGATCCGGCGGAACGCGAGGGACTACTCGGCTTCATCGCCACGGATCCGGTGATGTCCCAGTTTCCCGAACAGGACGTGGAACGGCTCTTCGATGAACATCTGAGCCGTCTCACCGCAGACTTCGCCGCCGGCAAACAGGCCGCGCTGGCCGACATCGCCAAGGTGCGGGGGCGGGTGGCGGAAGCCGCCGCCGTGGTGCGCATCGGGCAGGTGATCGGCCTGGTTGACGGCGAGTTCGTCGCCAGCGAGCGGGCCGTGGTGCGGGAGGCCGCCCTCGCCCTCGGCCTGAACACCGCCGAGTTCGCCCTGTGAGGGGCGAGCCGGCGCCGGTTGAACGACGTCGCCGACCCGTCCGCTCATGGCCTCCTCGGCTGGCCTTCCCGGCTGACCTCCTCGGCGCGACGGCACAGAGCGGCCACGTCGGCCCCGGCGGGCGACTCGTACTCCCGGCCGTCCAGCACCGGCCGCACCAGCCGGCACCTCATCGTGGCGGCAGCGGTGGGGACCGCCGCCGGTCAGCTCTCCTTCTTGATCTCAAACCAAGACAGGATCCTGCCTCCGAACTTCAGGTCACCATCAATCTTGATCTTTCTGGTGAGGAAGAGCTTGGCCCCGCTGGCCTGACCGGAGACCACCCGAACAAAGCGGACACGATCCGTGATAATGGTCAGCGTCTGCTCCCCCGCGGATTCACTCGGGGTCCCGGTGGCGGGCGGTGTCGCCAGAGTGCAGACACCGTCGGCGACCCGCAGCTCGTAGGTGCGCACGGCGCCGCCCGGTCCACCGTTGAGCACGAATCGGACCAGAGCGTTCTCTTCTTGTGCCTGCTCTGGGCGGAAGGTGTCGCGCATCTGCCGGAAGACCTCGTCCAGCACCGCGTCACCGGCCGGCCCACCCAGCAGGTCGGAGACCTCACGCTCCGACATAGCGGGCAGACCGCTGACGAGTCTCGCCGGGTCGGCCGTGGAATCGACGGCAAGATCGGACATAGCCACACTCCTTTGCGTTCGTGTTGGCGTTCGTGGGCGGCGGCCTGTCGGCAGCACGCACGAGCACGCTAGCGAAGACGACACGGCGACGGTTCCGTGGGCGACGCAACCGGAACATCGCGCGTGACGGCCCAGCCACGGACGGCCCAGCCCACGGAACCACCGCCCGCCGGCGGGTCACTATCGTGGCCAAGGTGGTCACTCCCACACTTCGACGCGTCGAAATCGACGGGCACCCCGTTCCCCTCGATGAGCCACACCGCCTAGCCCTGCTCCCCCACGGCCACTTCACAGTGCTGCAGGTGCGAGCCGGTCAGGCCCGGGGCCTGCGGTGGCATCTCGCCCGGCTGAATGAGGCGAACCAGGAGCTCTACGGCGAGCCTCTGGACGGCGAGCTGGTTCGCCACCGCATCCGGCAGGCACTGTACGCCACGGCGACAGCCGCCACGGCGACAGCCGCCACCGCGCTGGATGCCACGGTCCGGATTGTCGTCACCGAGCGGCCGGACGGCGCAGGGGTGCGCGTCATCGTCGCGGTCGGCGAACCGGCAACCATGCCGACCACCCCACAACGGCTTCGGTCAGTGCCGTACCTGCGCCCGTTCGCCCACCTCAAGCATCTCGGGACGTTCGCGCAGATCCAGCACGGCCGGCTCGTCCGCCGTGACGGCTACGACGACGCCCTGTTGACCGCCCCCGGCGGGCTCATCGCGGAGGGCGCAATGACCAACATCGGTTTCTTCGATGGCAACATGATCGTCTGGCCGGACGCTCCCGCCCTGCGCGGAGTCACCATGACGCTGTTGGAGCAGGCACCGGCGGACAGCGGCCCGCCCAGCGTACGGGCCCCCGTGCGACTGGCGGACCTGGCGGGCTTCGAGGCCGCCTTCGTCACCAACTCACGCGGGATCGCGCCCGTCCGGGCCATCGACGGCCACCTCTTCGCGGGATCCGAATGGCTCATGACGACGCTTACCCGCCGCTACGACGCGGTGCCATGGGATCCGATCTGAGCCAGGTCGACGGCGTCCCACACGCCCGGATGCTCCTGCGGAGACCTGAGGACCGCGTCCACTCCGGCCATACGTCCACCCTGGTCTTCGTATTTCCCGAGAGACAATGAATAACATTTTTCAGAATTATAAAAATATAGCGAGATACCAGAGATACCACGACCTGGCCGCGGCGAGAGCGCCGGAATGGATTTCCGCGCGGCGGGTCGCCGGATACTGTCGGCATGCCTCGCTATTTTTCCTTTCTTCCGGTGAAATCCGGCTCCGGAGCCATCCCGCTGTCCGTGAAGGAACACCGCAACGATGCCGCTTGCCTCAGCCCGGCTCCTGGTAGCGCTCCTGCTGCACGAACAGCACCGCGTCGAGCCCGCGGGTGTGCCCCTCCGTTACCCCTCCCCGCCTCCCGCGGAACGCCATCTCATCGGCGCGGCGACGGCGCTCGCCGCCGGCCGGGCGAAAGGAGCACTGCGGGAGTTGCGGCAGAGCGAACACGACCCGACCGACCCCGATCACATGGCGGCGCACGAGGCGCTCTACCTCGCCGCGCTGGCTCTCGACCTCAACTGGTCCCCTGATGACGTCGGCGTCGTCCGAGCCTGGGCCACGAGGACGTTCGCTCCGCCTCCGGCCGGATTGGCCGAACCAGCCGGGCCGTCGCGAACCATGACGGACGCCCCGCTGATCGCCTGGACGACGCAGGTCATCTCCCGTCAACGGCACGCACTGCTCGAACCGACGACCGCGGTCATCTGCGTGCTCGGTGCCGAGATCATCCCCGGCATTCGGGTGGCGCGGGCACAACTGGCCCTGACCGGTCACCGCGTCGACCACCGCGAAACCGGCCGGAGGCACGAGCCCGGCCCCCATCGCATGCCCTATCGCCTGCCCTGTCACGTGGTTGTGCACGGTCACGGCGCCGATCCACCGCGCGCCGCACGGACCGCCGACCCTGCCGGAACACTCGTAATGCAGGCCCTGGCCACGGCTGACCTCTTCGTCGCCCATCTCGACGAGCTTCCGGTGCCACAGGCGGCGGCGTACGCGCGGATCCTGCGGGCGGATCTGCTGTTCCGGGCGAACCAGGAGGCCGAGGCCGGCATGGCGTTGGACGCGGTCGAGGCCGGCGCCGGGTCCGACCACGCAACACTGGCCCATGCGGCGCTGGTGCGCGGCGACTGGGCCGGTTTCCCGGACGGCGGGGCGCAGACGCTCGGCCGTCGGCCCGGCGGGAGCCGGGTCATCCGGTCGCGAACGGCCTATCCGGAACGCGCGGAGGAACTGTGGCAGCGGGCCCTGACCGCCTACGGGCGCGCCGGGTCGGAGGGCGGACGCGCCGCCGGACTGCTCCGGCTGGCCGGGGCGCCGACGGCGGCAGACCGGCCGATCCTGCGCAGGGCCCGGATCGACGAGGCGGCCCGGCGCGCCCGGACAGCCGGCAACGAGGCGCTGACCTGGCTGGCGAGAGTGCAGAGCCAGGCCGAGCAGGCGGTTGCCGGAGAACCGTCCGCAGCGGGACTGCGGGCCATGATGACGGCGCTGGCCGACTGGTCCAGGCTGGAGGGAAGCACGAGTTACGGCCGCGGGCTCGGCCGACTGCTGATCGACGCCGGCACCGCTGGTGACCCCGATACCGGCACCGCTGGTGACTCCGACGATGTCGAGGCGGCGGGCCGCGAGGATCCCGGCCGGCGGCCGGTCAGGATCGCTGCCCGGGGAAGGGTGGCGGAGTCGACGGCCGGGAACCGCGGCCGTTCAGGGACCGGACGATCTGCCTGACCAGTTCAAGCTCCGCCGCCGCACCGTCCTTCTTGTCGACGAGATCGATGTAGCTGATGCCGCGCAACAGCCCGGCCGGGTCACAGGTCTCGACGCGGATCGGGATCAGCGTGCGCTTCACGCCGTTGGGATCCGCCTGCCAGGCCGCCTGCCAGGCCGCCTGCATCTTCTCCGAGGCCAGGTAGCTCTTCGACAGCACGGCGAGGGTACGCCGGGACTGCGAGATCCCTTCGTGCAGCAGACCGATCTCGTGCTCACCGGGCAGCGCGTCGAGGGCCGCCAGATGCACCGAATGACCCCGGCCTTCCAACACGCGGGCAATCCAGGAGCCCCAGGCCTCATCGGACGGATCCGCGGAGATGAGGAAGTCCCACTTCCCAGCCGCGACCGGCCCCTGATCGGAACCGTTCGACGGGGTCCGCACCACCGGAAACGGGCGCCCCGGCAGCGTGATCCACGCGAGGCCCTCGTACTTGCCCGCCACCGACACCTCGACTCGGCGGTACTGCGCCGGGTCGAGATCCCGCAGCCGCCCGGCCACCGTACTGTGGTAGAAGTCGGACGACAGGACGAGTGCCAGTTCCGCGTCCCTGTCCTGTTCCAGCAGCTGCCGGACGGGGTCCGCGTCGACCAGCCGGGCGGCGACCACCGCCGCGTCGCCGACGAAACCACTGCCGTCGATACCCACCTCGCCCTGGTGCAGGGCCAACCGCAACCGGATTCGACCGGTCTCGTCACGCCCTCGGTTGTAGGTCCGCAGCGCGATCCGCAGTTCCCGGACGAACTCGGTCGCGAGGACAGCCTTGGGAACGTCGGCGGCCACGGCCGCAAGAAAGCCGTCGCCACGATCCTGGCGCAGCCGGATCGACCGGGGAGGCAGGCCGGCGCCTCCGACCGCCTCATCGACGATCCGGCGCAGCCCCTCCCGCCAGCTCGCCTGCGTCGCGATGTCCTGACGGCTGTAGCGCCTGGCATCCAGGCAGAAGACGCTGACATGCCGCGGGATGCCGTCCTCCCGCGGGGCGCCCTCGCCACGGGAAACACCGTCCCCCCGGACGGCGTCGGCGAAGATCCGGTTGCCCCGATAGTCCCGATGCGCCTCGGTGAGGATGCGCCTCCGGCCGTCCGGCAACAGGCCGTTCTCCAACAGCGACGCGAGTTCGGACCAGAACTCGAACGACGACTCACCCGGGTAGAACTGCGGATGGTGCCGACGCGCCAGCCCGGCACGTTCCAACAGATGGGTCGCCTTCATCTGGTTGGTAAAGGTGGTGGAAAGCGCCTCGATCTCCGCCTCGGTCAGCCGGTCCGTCACGAGTCCCCCGTAGGCATGCCCCCAGAAATCCGGCGACGCGACGGTAGGTGGTCCGTCAGCCGGCGGATTCGTCCTCGAATTCTAACCCGTCCCTACCCGTTGTATTGGATGGGTTCACCGACCTTCGGTGTCGTGCGCGGGACCGAGCCGCGGGGAGCGTCCGGGTCTCGCGACGGGTGATGACACCCGCCTCCGCGGCACCGACGCCACCGGCACCGCTCGCATGGTGACCGTCCAGCACAAGGCGACGCTGTTCCTCCGCGGCGGTCTGCTCGACCTGTCGCATGGCGCGGCGCAGGATCGGCGGAGCCATGACCGACGTGACGATCGCGACCAGAACGATGATCGTGTACGTCTCGGTGGAGAGCACCCCCAGCCGCACGCCGACGCTGGCCACCACGATCTCGATGACCCCCCGCGCGTTCATGCCTGCGCCCAGGGCGAGACCCTCCCAGGGGGTCAGCCGGCTGGCCCGGGCCCCCGCGTACACACCGGCAAACTTGCCGAAGACCGCGACCGCGAGCACGATCACCGCCGCGAACAGAACCCGGGTTTCACTCAGAGCAGTGAGATCAACACGCAGGCCCGCCGTCGCGAAGAAGATGGGCGCAAGCACCGCCATCACCACGATTCGCAACGGGGCGACACTGGCATGATCCACCAGGCCGGACGACCCGAGGACGACCCCGCCCAGGAAGGCGCCGAACACCGCCTCCAGCTCCAACGCCTGCGTCCCGGCCGCCGACGCGAGCACCAGCACGGCCACGAAGGCCACGACCGATCCGCTCCTGGCGCCGGGATCGGCGCCAGCCCCGGCGCCGGCACCACTCGTGGCAATGATCCGTCCCAGCACGGCCCGGACGACGACCCGGCCGATCGTCAACGCGAAGATCCCCACCCCGAGGACGTAAAGCACCGACAACGCCGTGTCGCCCGCCCGGACACCGGTGGTCGCCATCGCGGACACGACCGCCAGCATCAGCCAGCCAACGGCGTCATCGATGACCCCGCCGGCCAGCGCGAGCTGCCCGACCTCCCGATGGGTCAGACGCATCTCCATGAGCGTCTTCGCCATCACCGGGATGGCGCTCACGCACATCGTCACCCCGAGGAACAGCGCGAAGACCGTCCGGTCGCCGTCGGGGCCCAGCAGGGAGGACGGCATCAGCACGCCGGTGACGATCCCGAAACCCAACGGCAGGAGCAACCCACCGAGGCTGATCCGGGCGACGGTGAGACTGCGCCGGCGGATGATCCGCGTATCAATCTCGAACCCGCTGAGCGCGACCAGGAAGAGGACACCGAGCTGTCCCACCGCGTCGAGCAGGTGGAACTGCGCGGCGTCACGCGGAAGAAACCAGTCCGAGAAGGTCGGCCACAGCGTTCCGAGCAACGACGGGCCGAGGAGCACGCCGACGCAGAGCTCACCGACGATGGCAGGCATCCGCAGGCGCACGGCGACACGTCCGAGCAGAATTGCCAGACTGAGCAGCATGGCGAGCTGAAGCAGGAACAGCAACAGGGAATGCGGCGGGATCGAGGGGACGGGCCGAGTGGACGTGAGGGACAATGTCTCTCCTCGGACGTCTCGCCACCATTGACGGCGGCGAGGGCTCCAGGCCGACGTCCGACGACCGGCAGGCGCAGCGGCGACAGGCCAGCCGAGAGCCGGAATCACGGATACCGGATACCGGATACCTCGTCATCCCCCGTCGCCCGCGCGCCTGCGATTCGGTCGGCTGACGCCGCGGGCGCCGGCACTGGTACCGGCGTCCCTCAAGAAGAAACCACAACGGACGCCGGAAAGTCCGCCGTTCGTGTCATCTCCCGCCGCATCCGCCGCCTGGCACGGAGCCCTGGATGGATAATCACGTTTCCGGGCCGGCAACCGTGACCGACCCTCCACACTTCCCTCCGCTCCGCCGGCCTGCGCAGGCTTCACCGGCCTGCGCAGGCGGGGAGAAATCGGCTCAGATGAGGCCGAGCGCGCGGACCGCCTCCCGCTCCTCGGCCAGCTCACGCACCGAGGCGTCGATCTTCTCCCGGGAGAAGGCGTCGAGCTCCAGACCCTGCACGATCTCGAACCGGCCGCCGGACGCGGTGACCGGGAACGAGGAGATGAGCCCCTCGGGCACACCGTAGGAGCCGTCGGACGGGATCGCCGCCGAGGTCCAGTCGCCCGCCGGGGTGCCGTTGACCCAGGTGAAGATGTGGTCGACGGCCGCGGAGGCGGCCGACGCCGCGGACGAGGCGCCGCGCACCTCAATGATCTCGGCGCCCCGCTTGGCGACCCGCGGGATGAACTCGTCGGCGATCCATGCCTGGTCGCCGACCGCCTCGGCGCCGCTGCGCCCGCCCACCTCGGCGTGGAAGATGTCCGGGTACTGGGTAGCCGAGTGGTTACCCCAGATCGTGATCTTCTTGATCTCGGCGCTGGGCACGCCGAGTTTCTTGGCGAGCTGCGCGATCGCGCGGTTGTGGTCAAGCCGAGTCATCGCGGTGAACCGCTCGGCGGGCACGTCCGGAGCGTGTGTCTGGGCGATGAGCGCATTGGTGTTCGCTGGGTTCCCGACGACGAGGACCCTGATGTCCTCGGCGGCACCACTGTTGATCGCCTCGCCTTGCGGCTTGAAGATCCCGCCGTTGGCGGACAGCAGGTCGCCGCGCTCCATGCCCTTGGTCCGCGGGCGTGCGCCGACGAGGAGGGCCACATTGGTGCCCTCGAAAGCCCGCTTGGCGTCGTCGAACACGTCCACCCCCGCCAGTAGCGGGAAGGCGCTGTCCTCGAGCTCCAGCGCCGTGCCCTCCGCCGCCCGCACGGCCTGCGGGATCTCCAACAGACGCAACTTCACCGGCGTGTCCGCACCCAGCAGCTGGCCCGACGCGATGCGGAACAGCAGCGCGTAGCCGATCTGACCGGCGGCGCCGGTTACGGTGACGTTGACGGGCGTTGAGCTCACTGGCTTCTCCTGGTGCAGATCACGGAAGATCGGGGTGCGGCCCGTGTCGTCCTCGTAACGATCCCGAGCCGGCCGGGTAACCGGTCCTGGAGCTGGAACGTCTTCTGCCGCCCCAGCGATGCTAGTCCGAGGCTAGTCCGAAGTTCTTGGTCAGGAGGCACGGGCGGCGCGGACGCGGCTCACATCGCGGCGCCACGATGGGGCACGTGCTACCGGCCGATCTCGGTCCCGCACCGTGGTACGGGCGGGACCAGCGCGAAACGTTTCGCGTCCGCGGTGACCTGAAGGAAGGTGTAGCAACGGTTGATCTGCCCGAAATGGGTGGCGAAGTTGACGGGGACGGGCAGCAACCCGTCCGCGTCATAGCCGCGCACCGCCCGCAGGCCCCTGATGAACGTCTCCCGGCTGGGGCATGGCCCGGCGGCCACCAGACCGCGCAGGAACATGTCCGCCGAGATCCACCCGGACAGGGCCGCCTGCTGGGCCGGCGGGGACACCTGGGGCGCGTACTCCAGCATGGCCTGCAGGAACCGCTGGTGAGCGGGAGTCTCCTGCTCGAACGGCAGGTAGTCAACGAAGCTGTAGACCCCGGCCAGCACTCCGCCGAACAATTGCAGGAGACGCTGGTCGTAGCCGGTGGGCGACAGGATGACCCGCAGATCCGCCCGGGCCGCCCGGGCGCCCAGGACCACCTGGCCGAAGGCGGCGCCGGTGACGGCGCCGACCAGGACGTCCGCGCCGCTGTCGCGCACCTTCCGGCCGATGCCCGGGATGTCGATCGGCCCGGTCGCGTCGATCCGGCCGAGCACCTGCACCCCGGCCGCGGCGAGGCTCAACGCCATCTTGTCGGCGAGGGTCACGGAGGTCGCCGAGAACCCGGACTGGGCGATGATCGCCCGGTGGCCGCCACGCTCGGCGACGAACTCACCCCAGGTCGTGACGGACGGCCCGTCGAAGATCATATTCGAGTAGCTGAACATGTTGTCGTTATGGGTCCAGGCCGCCTCCAGCGAGGTACCGGTCACCGGTATTCGCCGGCTATTGAGATAACCGGCGGAACCACTGGCCACGGAGGTCGACTCGATGATTCCGAACACCTGGTCGTTCTCCACGAGCCCCCGGGCGGCGGCCTGGTTTCCGGCGGGATTCGAGGCGTCATCCCGCCAGACATAGACCACTTTTCGGCCATACACACCGCCCGCCTTGTCGGCCACCCCGAGCCGGGCGTCCACCCCGGCCCGGAAGGACCGGAACAGTGACGCCGCGTTTCCGGTGTCCGGATAGAGCAGGCCGAATCTGATCGCGTCCGGAGCGACGCCCGGCGCCGCGCAGGCCGGGGACGCGGTCGGCCCGTCGCTGGAGACCCGGCAGCCGACCGCTCCCAAGCCGATCAGGAGGATCACGAGCCCGAGCAGCGCGGCCCGGCGGTCCGCACGACGGCGCCGAGGCCGGTGCGGCCCGACTCCCAGAGCCGTGACGCTCCTCACTCCATCAAGCCTGAACCAGAAGAACCACTCTTCGGTGCCATTCCGTTGATTTTGTGAGATTCACCGAAGATCGATCGCTCCCGGTTTCAGGATCCGATCCCGCTTCGGGCTCCCCACGCGGTACCGCGTGGGGAGCGATACCGCGTGGGGAGCGATACCGCGTGGGGGTGCGGCCCGGTCAGTCCGGTCAGTCCGGTCAGTCCGGTCGGCCCGGTCAGAACGCCGCCGCGGCGGCCCGGGCGATGGCCTGGTCAAGGGGGGCGGGACCACCGCTCACCCCGACGGCCCCCACGATCACCCCGTTCCGCCACAGCGGCAGCGCACCGGGCAGACCGGTGACGACCGGTTCCGCCGGCGACGGACGCTCCCGTCCGACGCGGTCGTCACCCGTGGCAGGTGCCTCGCCGCCGGCATGCGCCTCGCCGCCAGCGTGTCCCTCGCCACCGGTATGACTGACCAGATGGGCCGGCGGAGCCCAGGCCCGAGCCGCGCACGCCTTGTCGACGGAGATATCCGCGGTCTCGAGCCGGGCATTGTCCATCCGGACGTGGGCAACCAGAATTCCGGCGTGGTCAACGACAGCAATGTTAACCGGTTGACCGAGGTGAACCGCATATTTCTCCCCGGCGGCGATGATCCGACGGGCGTCCTCGAGCGATACGGTCATCCGCGACTCTCCCCATAAAGCGGCGTTCCGGTGCGCTTGACCATAGGCCCTGGTTGACCGTCAGGTGGTGGAAGGCGCGCCGCGTAACCACCGTCGCGCATGGCACTCCCGAGCGGCGAACGGCAGGATAACGGCAGGATACAGGTGGACACCGGGTATCCCCGGGCCCCCGGCCGGGGAACCGGAGGGTCAGGTCGCGGCGACGAGCGGGAGGACGGCCCGGGGGCAGCGGTGGATCAACCTGCTGGAGAGATAGCCGCCGCCCAGCAGATCCAGCAGAGCACCGGCGCCCGGATGATCCAGCCGGCCGACCCGGTGCAGGCCGCGCAGACGCAACAGACCGGGCAGGTGCGCCTCGATGGCTCGCTGGTCGGGCCGGGGAGCTCCATCGAGCCAGGTGTCGAACCGCGCGCCGGTCATGATTTCCCACACGACCGTGTCCGCGACGGCACCGGTGCCGTCGGTGACGGTCACCAGATGGGGTACCCGGATCAGATCGGCGAAGCCGCTGAGATCCGGCCGCACCCCGGCGGTGACGACGTTGTCACCGACCTCCGGCTCGCAGCCGGACCCGGGGGGGCCGCCGGGGGCGGGCGTACCGCCTGCTCCCGGCCGTCTCAGGGCATTGCGCAGATGAGAGGCGAACGCCAAGGCCAGCGCGCTGCGGCCTGGCGGGCTGGCCTGAGCGTGCAGGACGATGGCGTCGACTCCCGGCGCGCGGAGCCGCTCGGCCGCCGCGCGAACCAGCCAGGCCGGCTCGACCAGGACGAAACCGACCTGCGCGCGCCGCCGCTCCTCGATGGCGTCGCAGCCACGGATGGCGTCACAGCCGCGTCCCGACGGGGTCCGCACCCTCATGGACTCGTGAATCCACTGGCAGGTGATGAGTCCGTCGGCACCGGGAAGTGAGAGGAGCGGCAGATCCTCCGAGCTGAAGATCCGTTCAGGGATCGACGTGGGCATGCTGTCTCCGTCTCGCCACGTGCCCGCCCGGACCGGGCGGGCACCGCCCCCCAGGCCACAATCGGCCGCGGTGCCCACACCGTCCACGACCCGGCGTGGGCTCCCTGCACAGGGAGCCCACGCGGCGATGGAACGCACCCGCCTCGTCGAGGCTGCCGGAACCGGGAAGGCCATGACGGGTGCGACTACTGGAGCAGGTTGTCGAAGTCGCCGTCTTTGGCCCCGAGTATCAGAGCCTCGATTTCAGCTCGGGTATACACCAGAGCGGGTCCGTTTGGATGCCGAGAGTTACGGACGGCAACTTCGTCACCCGGAAGCTTCGCCATTTCGACGCAGTTTCCCTGCGAGTTGCTCCGACGGCTCTTCTGCCATGTCACGCGCTGCAGTGCCGCGGCGGACATACCGCTGTAGATCTTGGTCATGTCGATCTCCTGAAGCCCCGGGAAGCCATGCCGCCACGGCCCCGACCCACGCCGTCCGCTCGCCATACCACCGACGGGCCAACCAGCGACCGCCGGCCGACCGCCAGCCAAACCCACGATGGAACACCCCCCGGAAGACCGTCCCATCATGCCAGCGTGTGCGGCTGCACGAACTTTGGCTCACGATACAGCACGGTCGGGTGCACGTGCATCAAGCGGGCGACAGATGCCCGGCCCGATGCCTCGCGCCGCCGCGGCCTCCACGCCGAACCAGTCCCGAGGCGGCCCCAGGGAAGCCCAAAGAAATATCAAGAGAAAATCAAGGGAGCATCGACAGCTTCCGACGGGGGTGCCGATGATGTTGATATAACTACCGAAAGCACTAAAAATCCCATGGCAAGAACCATAAAAGCACCACGAATCTGCGCCCAGTCCGTCCGTGGGGCTCCGCAGAAGGACCATGGACGGGCCTCGACCCCACTAGGCGAAACGTCCGAAAAATCCGAAGAGTGACGAATCCGACCCGTGCGCCGGGCAGCCGTACAAGGCGGCCGCGGACCGAGCCGGGAGAAAAAGATCCCCGGCCTGGGGGAAAGACGCGCGCTCACGACGGGGCACTCGGGCTCCCCGGAGGACGGGAGGCCGGCCGCGCGCGACCTGACTGTGCACAAGGTCATAGCCTCGGCGTAGCGAAAACCGTGGCCCTTCCGGTCCACTCGTGGTTCCGGGGCCCGCGACATAGCTGTAAAACAACGGGGGACACCTCGACAGCACTCGACGGAGATCGTGCACCAGGACCAGCGCGGCGGCGAAGAGCGCCGGCGTGAACCCGGAGAGATCCGCGGCGGGAGGCCGAAGCCTGTCGGAGGGGCCGGACGGTGGAGGGGCCGGACGGTGGAGGGGCCGGAC